>DATHIZ010000592.1:0-6499 GCA_035316385.1 Bryobacteraceae bacterium
CGGCGCAGGTCCTCCCGTGCTTCTAATCATGGGGCTAAGCTTTACTCATGAAATGTGGTACCGCGTACTACCTTGGTTAACACAGAGATACAGGACTATCCTTTTCGATAACCGCGGCATGGGCCGGAGCAATGTTCCAAGAGGTCCCTACCGGATCAGTCAACTGGCGGACGATGCCATGGCGGTGCTCGATGCGGCGCAAGTGCCGGCCGCCCACATTATCGGAGCCTCCATGGGAGGCATGATCTCACAGGAAATTGCGCTACGCCATCCACAGCGCGTATTGAGTTTGTTACTGGGCTGCACGAGCTATGGCGGACTGTTCGCGCGCTGGCCCGACTTCTCGCGGCGGCCGCGCAAACTCCCGCTGGCCGAAAACAGCGTGATGGACCGCGAACTTGCGATCGCTCCCTTGCTGTACTCGGACAGCACGCCCTACGAAAAAATCCTTGAAGATATCCAGCTGCGCTGCCAATGCACATGGACGTACAAAGGATTTTGGAATCAGTTCGCGGGAATCCTGCTATGGAATTCTTATCTACGCCTGCCCAGAATCAGAATTCCCACGCTGGTGGTGCACGGAGATGAAGACCGGCTCATTCCGCCGCAGAACGGCAAGGTGGTTGCGTCACGCATCCCGGGAGCGCGCCTAGAGATTATCCGGGGAGCCGGCCATATTCTAACTACGGACCAACCCGAAATCTGCGCTAAACTGCTGCTAGATTTCCTCGACGAACAAGTTGCAACCTACCGCCGCATGGGATCTAAGGATTTGGGTGACTAAAAGTTTCGACCGGCCGTTCAAGATCTTCCTCGCCGAGGATAGCCGGGCCGACGTGTACCTGGTCGAACTCGCGCTGCAGGAGCACGGAATTACATTCGAGCTGGTGACGGTTTTCGACGGGGAAGAAGCGCTGAAAGTGGTGGGGGCGTTTGGCGGGGGCGCGCCTTGCCCGGACATCGCCCTGATCGATCAAAACATGCCCAGAGAAGACGGTGGGACAGTGATGAAACTCCTGCGGGAAAATCCTGACTGCTCTAAGATTCCGATCATCATTATGAGTTCGGGCGAGACCAAGCAAGACCGCTGCATGGTAGAGGAGTTCGGGGCGGTGTTCTTTCGCAAACCCAACAATTTGCCCGCTTTTCTCGAGCTAGGAGCGCTCACGAAGTCGCTCCTGCCCACGCGCAACTGACGCGTTAGACTCGAGCGGCGGCCTTTTCCGTCAGTGCTACCACGCCTGGGAGATCGAGACCCGACAAAAACTCCAGGGACGCGCCGCCGCCGGTGGAAACGTGCGTAATGCGGTCGGATACACCGGCGGTCTTAATTGCCTTCTCCGAATCACCGCCGCCCACGACGGAAACCGCTCCCGACTCGGCCACTGCGTTAGCCAGCGAGACCGTACCTTTATCAAACGGAGGCATTTCGAAAATGCCCATGGGACCGTTCCAAATAATGGTTTTGGCTCCCGCGATCACCTTAGAGTATTCCTCTATGGTCAGGGGTCCGATATCGACGGCGATCTGATCTGGTCCGATGGTGGCAGCAGCCTGGTTTGCCGCCCCCGGCTTAATCTCATTCACCACGATATGGTCCACGGGCAGCATGAGTTTGTCCGGGGACGCACGCAACAATTCGCCGGCCAATGCGATCTTATCCGCCTCGACGAGAGACCGTCCGGTCGGCTCGTTCTTAGCGCGCATGAACGTGTAGGCCATGGCTCCGCCGATGAGCAGTTTGTCCACTACTTTCATGAGGTTCTGGATCACTTCGATTTTGTCGGAAACTTTGGCGCCTCCCAATAAAGCCACGCACGGACGCTCCGGATCTCTGGTCACTTTGGTCAGCCATTCGATCTCTTTGTCCATCAAGAGGCCGGCGGCCGCCAGCGGAAGGTAAGACGCGATGCCCACGGTGGAGGCGTGCGCGCGGTGGGCGGTACCGAAGGCATCATTTACATAAATGTCGGCCAAGCTTGCTAATTGTTTGGAGAATTCCGGGTCATTGGCCTCCTCCTCGGGATGGAAGCGCAGGTTCTCGAGCAGCAGGACCTCGCCGGGCTTGGGCTTGAGCGCCGCCGTCTCCGGACCCACACTATCGGGCGCCATCACCACGAGTCTTCCCAGCAATTCCTTGAGACGCGCCGCCACCGGCTTAAGGCTCATCTCCTTACGGGGTTTGCCTTTGGGCCGGCCCAAATGGCTGGCTAAGATTACGGCGGCGCCATGTTCGAGCGCATACTGAATCGTTGGCAGGGAGGCACGAATGCGCTTGTCGCTGGTAATCTCCTGCCCGTCGGCCGACAGGGGAACGTTGAAATCTACCCGGGTGAACACGGTTTTGCCCGCGAGATCCAAATCTTTGATCGATAACTTGGCCATGAGGACTATTTTAAGAGCACGCGGGTTTTTAACTCGGGCAGAAGGAGGTACGCCGGCTTGAAAGTGTTGAGTAAACAACCAAACAAAGCCCTATTGGGATCTCTCCGCCCATCCGAATAGTACTTTAGGGACAAACCTACCAGGTCTGCGGTCCTATAGTTGCTCGAAATTCGGCTGTCGGGAATTATAGTAATCTTGTGTGAGGTTATGAGATGCGATTCAGTATTCAGGTTCTGGAGAGCACGGTACCGAAGTCCTAAGGAGCAAATCCAGGGGAGTTTTTTTGGATGTCATTAGCTTCAATCCGCGTTTTAGTGGCCGACGGTCACCCAATCGTCCTTGAGGGACTACGCAGCGCGCTCGGCCACCAACCCGGTCTACAGGTAGTGGGCGAAGCCTGCGATGGTATGGAGGCCATTGAGAAAGCTGTCGATTTAGATCCGGACGTGGTGTTGATGGAGTTGAAGCTACCCCGCGTGGATGGCCTGACTGTCTTGCGCAGCATCCAAGCCCGCGCCTCACGCTCAAAAGTCATCCTGTTTTCCTCTTCGGAAAACAAGGAAGAGTTTGTGGAAGCGATGAAAATAGGCTGCAGGGGCATCATTTCAAAGAGCGCATCGATTAGCCTGATCGAGAAAAGCATTCAGAAAGTGCATGCCGGAGAGATCTGGCTGGACTCGTACACCACGGCCGCCGTGATACAGCAATTCTCGTCTCCCTCGGATTTCCCCGCGATCCATTCCGGAAATGGAAAGTCCACCCGGGAGCGAGCTCAATTGAGCCAGCGGGAGCGCGAAATTATTGTTCTCATCGCGCAAGGCTATAAGAACAAAGAGATCGCCGAGAAGATGTTCATCACGGAGCAGACGGTGAAAAACCATCTGCACAACGTCTTTGATAAACTCGGCGTTTCCGACCGCCTGGAGCTGGCGCTATACGCCATCCACAACAGCCTGCACATGAAGGCGTAGTACTACCCTACTCGAAGGTACTTGGGGACTGGGCGACAATGAGCAGAACTGGTGCAATTGCCAGTTCTGAAACGGGATGCCCAGTCTGCGCAGTGGAATTACCAACACGATTCACCGCCTCAAAAGGCGTGGTGAGTCACGGCCTTCGGCAGCTTCGCTAGCCGAAACAATTGTTGCCACCGATGTGCGCGAGGGTAAGAGCTTAGGCGTATACCGGATCATCCGGCGGATTGGCCTGGGTGGCATGGGCCAAGTCTATCTGGCGCTCGACACGCGTTTAGGCCGGCACGCCGCTTTGAAATTCTTGTCCGCGCAATTCACTTCGGACCCTTCCATGCTGAAGCGGCTGCAGGACGAAGCACGCACCGCGTCGGGACTCAACCATCCCAATATCCTGACCATCTACGACATCGCCGAGCTGGATGGGGAACATTTCATCGCTAGCGAATACGTGGAGGGCATGACGCTCCGGGCCGCGCTGGAAAAAGGTTTGCTGACCACACAGCTAGCGCTGGACGTGGTGACACAGGTGGCTTCCGCGCTGGTGGCCGCGCACGAGGCTGGGGTAGTGCATAGGGACCTCAAACCCGGCAACATCATGATCCGGTCCGATGGCTTCGTCAAGGTCATTGATTTCGGTTTAGCCAAGTTGACGCCAAGCCATCCTGGAGCCATCCCCGGAACCGGCTCGGTGGACCGGATGAGCATTCCGGGAGCTATCGCGGGCACGGTTGAATATATGTCGCCCGAGCAAGCGCGGGGCGACCTGACCGATCACCGGTCGGACATCTGGAGTTTGGGCATCGTCCTGTACGAAGCGCTTTGCAACAAGCTTCCCTTCGACGGCGAAACGGAGAGCCACGTCATTGTCGGAATTATCGACCATCCGGTGCCGCAGCTTCCCCAGAGCTTGTCATTTCCGCGCGGTGTGTCAAAGGTCTTGGACCGGGCGCTGAAGAAAGACCGCCAACAACGCTACCAGTCCGCCCGCGAGATGCTGGCCGAGTTGCAATCCATTGCGCCAGCGCCGCAGCGTGTCAGCGCATACAGGCGCTTTGCCTCCTTGCCCGAGCACAGGGGCTCCTGGCTGGCGCCTTTGGCGGCTGTGGGCGCCCTTCTGCTGGCGGCATTGAGCATCTGGTGGTGGCCGTTTCACGGCAAAGAACTGGTGTTTGGCCCAACGTGGTTTGAGCCTGGCCCGCCCGAGCAAATCACCTTTGACGGGCGTGTGAACCTGGCCGCTATCTCTCCGGACGGCAAATATCTCGCTTACACTTCCCGCGGCGACGATAACGAGTTGCTGCGGATCCGGAACTTATCCACAAAAGTAGAAACCAGGATTCCGCCGTTCGAAGACCGCTCTTTCAGTCTTACCTTCTCGCCGGACAGCCAGTCTCTCTATTACGTGCTTAAAGACCGCCGCGAATGGGGACGTTTGTTCAGCACCGGAGTTAATTCCGAGATACCGAAAATGACGCTCGAAAATATTGATGGCGCGGTCACGTTCTCGCCGGACGGCCGTCAATTCGCTTTTATGCGCCGCATCGAAGAGAAGCGGACCAGCGTGGAAACGATCGTGGTTGCGTCGGCAAACGACACCGGCGACCAGCGCGTTATTGCGAGCAAGGCAAACACTCAAATCGGAACGCTGGCATGGGCCCCCGCCGGCGGCCGCATCTCGGCCGTGGTGCACAAGTCAATCCTTAATCAGACGGGCCAGACCACGCTTTCGTTCTTCTCGCCGGACGGCAAGGCCAAAGAACAATTTCTCGATGCAGGCGTAAGATTCATCGCCAGTCAAGCGTGGCTGAACTCCGGTTCGCTGCTGGCCTTTTCCGCTCTACCGCAAGGCAGCAGACATCTCCAGCTATACGAATTGTCCGTTCCCACCGGGCGCTTCCGTCATATGGCGTCGCCCGCGCTCACGCTCGGCAGCCTGGGAGCGACGAGCGACGGGGAAACCATTGCGGCGGTGCGGCAGAAGCAAACGTCATCCATTTGGATTGCTCCCGCCAACCATCTGGATTCGCCAACGCAACGGCTTACAGAGGACGACCGCATTGAGTCCATTGTCTGGTCGAATACCGGCGGCTTGATCTTTCCCTCCAGCCGGGGTGGGAGCGGCGTCAACCTGTGGGAATTGGATTCAACGGGAAAGACGCGGCAACTGGCCGAGACGAAGAAGTGCGTGGAAACCGGTCCGGCTCCGGTGCCGGACAGGTCGCGCGTGGTCTATTCTTCAAATTGCGCGGGCGGGGACGATTTCAATCTTTGGGGGATGGACGTCAAGACGGGAGAGCGCGTGCAACTGACCAACGGCTCGAGTTACGATGAGAATCCGAATGTTACGCCGGATGGGAAATGGATCATTTATACCTCCTGGCCCTCCAACATCCATTCGATCTGGAAAGTCCCCACTAGCGGTGGAATGGCAACGCCACTTTTTCAGGTGCAGGCGCGGCGACCGGTAGTTTCTCCGGACGGCAGAAGCGTTCTATGTCAAATCCGCGAGTATTACGACGGGCCGTGGCGCGTGGCGGTTCTCTCCATGAGCGATGGGACGATTCAGTACGAAATGCCGGAGTTGCCGATCGCGAAAGATGCTCCCCTGCGCTGGAGTCCGGATGGCCAGGCGATCGATTTTGTCGATGATCGCGGTGGGGCTTCGAATATCTGGCGCAGACCGTTCAACGGCAGCGCAAGGCCGCTCACACACTTTACGAGCGACCACATCTATGATTTTGCCTGGAACCGGAATGGCAGTATGCTTGCTTATGTGAAAGGGCGCGCCGAGAGCGATGTGGTGTTTTTTCATCGCGCCTCGCGTTAGCCATTCGAAAAAGAGGTGACTGATATGGAACCAGAAGAAAAAAACCCACAATTTTCGGGCACGGAAGGCCCGCACACGCGCATGGCCGAAGCGGATGGCCCGCATTTGAAAGTGGCGAGAGCTGCCGCCGGAGACCTCGAGGCCGGAAACGAGGAGGACGGGTCGGGAACCGAGGGTCCGCACGGCAAGTAAGGAATAGACTGCCGGCACAAGAAAGAGGAGGTAGCCGCACGCCTGCCTCCTTTGTTCTTTTCGATCCAGCATTTCAACCCAGCCAGGAATAGTGCATCCGCATCACGCTCGTACTCGCGAT
>DATHIZ010000593.1:0-11231 GCA_035316385.1 Bryobacteraceae bacterium
TGCCACTGCAGAACACCGGCCAGCTCGACCAGCTTCTGCAAGCCCAACGTACGCCGGGGTCGCCGAACTACCGTAATTGGCTCACTCCGGAACAGTTTCGAACCCGCTTTGGTCCGAAACAGCAGGATCTTGACAAAGTTACTCAAATCCTTAGCGGCTCCGGCTTGGCAGTAACCTCGACTCATTCACAGGGCGTGCATGTGATGGGGACAGTACGCGGCGTCGAATCGGCGTTTGGGACTTCCCTATGGAATGCCAACACTAGTAAAGGTACGAAGGCGCTAATTACAACCCAAGCACCGACCATGCCCGCCGAATTAACTCAAATGGGCGCCCAGGTTATTCATTTTTCGCCTTTTGTCCGTAACCATACTCACGCAAAAAAACTTGCCGCCATCCCTGGCAATCGCTACTCCAATGTGGGTCCTTATTGGTATAACGACCTTAAGCAAGCTTACGATTTCCCGTCTTATAAGAAGCTCACGGGCGCCGGTACAACCATTGCGATTGTCATGTCATCCGGCTACCTGAAGAGCGACATCAGAGCCTATTTCGGACACGAAGGATTCACTCCGCCTAAGATTACGGAGGAGACGATTTTCGGCGGGGCGCCCTACGATCCCAATAGCGGCGCTTCTTTCGAAGCGGCACTCGACCTTCAGCAGGCGGGCGGCATGGCGCCGGGCGCCCATCTCATTTTGTGCAACGTTCCCGATTTGAGCGATCAGTCGATCATCGCCGGTTACCTCACCCTGGTCGAAGAAAACAAGGCTGACATAGTCAGTTCTTCTTTCGGCGCCGCGGAGGGATTTTACACGGCGGATTACAACGGTGGAATTGATCAGAGTTTTATTTTGCAAATCTACGAAGCGATATTCAAGCAGGGCAATGCGCAAGGCATGACCTTCGTCGCAAGTTCCGGCGATAGCGGCGGGCTGAGCCTCCCGCCGGTGAGCTATATTACAACTCCGCCGCAACTGCCGCCTCTGGAGCCAATTATTGTCGGGAACTTTTTGCCGGGAGTCGAGTTTCCGGCTACCAGCCCGTCTGTTACCGCAGTGGGCGGCACTAACCTGGTGACCACTTACATGCCTTCTGTTCTCACCTCAAAATACGTACGCGAGAACGCCTACGGAGATCCCGAAGAACCGTCTGATCCGTACGGGATCGGAAATCTGGTCGCGGGCGGCTACTGGGGTTCGGGCGGCGGCGATAGCATCTTTTTCAAAAAGCCGCTCTATCAGAGTTTTGTGAAGACCGGCTCCGAAAGCCGGGCGGTTCCCGACGTTTCGCTTCAAATGGGAGGATGCCCCGTGGGAGCCACTGAGCCGTGCGGTCCGGACCGAAGTGCTGCCGTTGCGGCTTTCGCCGGCGGCCTTTGGGGCGTCGTCGGAACCAGCGTCTCCGCCCCCGGGTTCGCCGGGCTACTAGCCCTTGAAGAAGAGAATCTGGGCGGAAGGTTGGGCAACGTCAACTATCAGATTTATACGTTGGCGGCCACGCAGGAAAATTCAGGCGGATCTCTGAAGTTCTTCCATCAGGGCATCCCCGGCTTCAATGGCTACTTCCATACCACGGCATCCGGTTACAACAGGGTGCTCGGAAACGGAACGGTCTATGGCCGGGCTTTCATTCTGGCGCCATCCTTGCCCCCGGCGGGTACCCCTCAGACGGGTTCCAATCCATAGCCATATCACTCAAAGCAAAACGCCCCCGCAAGTTCATGCGCGGGGCGTTTGCTTTTCTCTGTCGACGTCGACCGTTCCTAAGAGCTAGCTTTTCGTTAAGATCCTGCTGATGTCGTTATAAATTACAAACACCACGACCATCATCAGAAACACGAAGCCCAGCTTAAACACAGTTTCCTTCACTTGCACGCTGACCTCGCGCTGCAAAAGCATTTCGATGACCAGCATCAGCAGCGTGCCGCCATCCAGGATTGGAATGGGCAGCAAATTGAAAATTGCCAAATTCAAACTCACCATCGCCATCAGAAACAGGTAGGTCCAGGGCCCCTGCTGCGCCGCTTCGCTCGACATCTGGGCAATGCCAATGGGACCCGACATCGCCGATTTTGCCGAAACACGCCGCTCCACGATGCTGCCTAATACTTGAAAAATCATCAGCGCGTTCTGCTTGTTAAAGCGCAGCGATTGGGCAAAGGCTTGCGGGAGATCGAGTTTTACCATCTGCACCGGCAGCCGGAAGCTCACGCCGATACGATAGGGGGTTTTGGCTTCTCCGGTAGCGCCCGGGCTAACCGAAAACGGCTGCACGTGCCCGTTGCGCATGACTTCGAAGGCTACCGGCTTTCCGCCCGAATGAAACACTGCCTGCTGCACTGATAACGACGAAACCACAGCCTGGCCGTTCACACTGATAAACAAATCGCCCGGCTGCAGCCCCGCCGCTTGCGCCGGCGAGTCCTTCAATACTTCGCCCACCTGTATATTCTGCTCACCGCTCCAACCTGCCCTGCCGATGCCTTCTTTCGGATCCATGATCGGGGTCAGGGAGAAGTTTATCCTTGTTCCGCGCCTCTCTACCGCTCCCGTAATCGCGTGATTGGCATTCAATGTTTCTTCGGTCAGGACGTAATCCCAGTTCGGATTTTCATGACTGCCGATCTGCACGATGCGGTCGCCGGCCTTCAATCCGGCTTGAGCGGCGGGCGAACCAGGCTTAACGCCAGTGATAATCGGATTTCTGGTGTCTACATCTTTCGGAAATTCGTACATGTAGAGACCGGTCACGATGCCGATCGCCAGGATGATATTCATCAGCGGTCCGGCAATGATGACGATGGCGCGCTGCCACCGGGCTTTGGCTTGAAACGAACGAGGATCCAGGGCTTTCTCGTCTCCCAGATCGCCGATCATTCTTTCCCCGGCCTGTTCGCCCGTCATCCTGACGTAGCCGCCGAACGGTATGGCGGCGATTCGAAAATCAGTGTCGCCGCGCTTTATGCCAAATAATCTTGGCCCCAACCCGATGCTGAAGGTCTCAACCCTGATGCCGACAGCCAACGCCGCCCAGTAGTGCCCCGCTTCGTGCACCAGGATCATGATCCCGAGTAGGACTAAAACCCAAAATACCGGCTGTAGAAAACCCAACGCCTTCTTCCCCTTCTCTAAACCAAGGCTCTAAAACACATCGCGCGCCGGTCGCGCCATCCAGCGCGCTTCCGAGGCAATTTTCCGCGCCAACTCGCGCGAAGACAAATCCACGGAAATCACTTCTTCTATTGTCGCTGGTTCGCTTCGAGGATGGCGCTGCAAAGTCTCTTCCACGGTAGCGGCAATGGCGGGAAATGGAATCCGGCCATCCAAAAAAGCCTCCACGGCCACTTCGTCCGCCGCATTTAGAGTGCAGGTAGCGGATCCGCCCTGTTCCTGCGCCTGGTAAGCCAACTTCAACAGGCGGAACTTTTCCAGGTCGGGAGCCGAAAAATTCCAGGTCCGAGGCTGCGTCCAATCCAGCCTGGCAACCGGAGCGCGCCGCCTTTCCGGGTAAGTCATCGCGTACTGGATCGGCATTCGCATATCCGTCGCCGACACTTGGGCGATTACGCTGCCATCGTTGTATTCCACCATGGCGTGGATCGAGGACTGAGGATGCACCACCACATCCACTTGCGAGGGCGGCAGATCGAACAGCCAGCACGCCTCAATCACCTCAAATCCTTTATTCATTAAAGTGGCCGAATCGATCGTGATGCGTCGCCCCATCTTCCAAGTTGGATGACGCAAGGCCTGTTCAGGTGTCACCTCCCAAAGCGCTTCCTGGGGAGTATCACGAAAGGGGCCGCCCGAAGCGGTCAGCAGCAGCCGCGTCACCTCATTCCGCGCTCCTGCCCGAAAGCATTGATGCGCTCCATTATGTTCGCTATCGACCGGTATCAGCTCCGTTCCATTCTCGCGGACCGCCTGCATGACCAATCGCCCGCTCGCCACCAGCGCTTCTTTATTGGCCAACCCGATCCGCTTTTTCTGGAGAATCGCCGCGTACGTTGCCTCTAGCCCGGCGACGCCGACAATCGCCGACATGACAAAGTTCACTTCCGCCGCCGTCGCAGCAGCTACCCGAGCCGCTGCACCCGCCGCCAACTCTGGCCATTTCCTTTGTGGCAGAGCCATTTCGCCCAAACGTCCTTGGAGGGCGTGCAACGTCGTTTCATCGGCCACTACTACTACCTTTGGGTTAAATTCCAGAATTTGGGAACAGAGCACGTCCAAATTCTTACCTGCTACCAAAGCGTATATCCGGAAATCACCGTCGCTCTGACGGACGACATCCAGCGTACTAACGCCGATCGATCCTGTTGACCCTAAAACGGTTATGGTCATCTTGCTACTCTATCTCCCGATGCCAAGCGCGTAGGATTAGGGCATCTTCAAAAATAAATTTTAAATTTCGTAGAAAAAGCTTGCACTCCACGAAACCATATATTACTATTGGAATCAAGCCAGGGAGGCAACTCCCACCAAAGCGAGACTAACCTCATAGAAAGACCCCTGAAGCAACACCTCCCTGGCGCCCGAAAGGGCTCTTCTCGCCGCTTCAGAACCTAAAACCCCAAACCAAATCAGCGTACACTGCTAAACGGAGGTGTTCTCCGTGCCAGAAACAAAACTGCCCCCACCACAGGTTTCGCCGTTACGGCCTGAAACCGCTGTTCTGACCCGTGGCTTCGATCCCAGTCTTTCTGTCGGTTCGGCCCGGCCCGCCGTCTTCCGTAGTTCCACCTACGTATTTTCCAGTCCTGAAGCTGCCGAACGCGCTTTTGACATCATGGGCGGTCGAGCCCAACGCAACCCCGGAGAAAATGTCGATCTAGTCTATTCTCGCTTTAATCATCCCAACGCCCAAATTTTAGAAGAACAAATCTTACCGCTTGAGCCCGGAGCGGTAACGGCGACCGTGTTCAATTCCGGCATGGCCGCGCTGATGACCGCGCTCTTGGCCGCCTTGCAACCCGGGGACAGCCTTGTATACACGGTACCGATCTATGGCGGAACGCAAACGCTGATCCAAGGCTTTCTGCAGCCTTTCGGCATCACGGGAATCCCTGTGGCGTGCGGACAGGCCGAAACGCTGGACGCCGCGATCAAATCGGCGAAAAGTTTGCGGGTGGTCCTGATTGAAACGCCTGCGAACCCGACCATTGTGATGACAGATATCAGGCGCGCCTGTGAAACGGCAGCGAGTTTGGCCGCTCCACCGTTAGTAATGATCGACAACACCTTCCTGGGGCCGGCCTTCCAGCACCCGCTTACCCTGGGCGCGGACATTTCCCTATACTCGGCAACGAAATATCTCGGAGGGTTTAGCGACATCATCGGTGGCGTCGCGCTTGGCAAAGACCCGGTCTTCATGAACAAAGTCCGAGGGAAACGCAGTTTGTTCGGTAATATCCTGCAACCGGATGAATGCTGGATTCTTGACACCCGGCTGCCGACTGTAAATCTGCGCATGAACCGCCAGAGCAAGAACGCCCAACGCATCGCCGAAGCGCTGGTTGGCCATCCCAAAATCCGCAAAGTATACTATCCCACGCTGTTCGATGATCCCGAACAGGTGCGCATCTACCAGGAACAGTGCGCTTACCCGGGCGGCCTGGTTTCACTGGATTTGGCTGGCGGAAAAGCGGCCGCGTTTAACCTTTTGCGTCATCTGCAGCTGGCGCGGAATGCCGTTTCGCTCGGTGGAGTGGAGACGCTGGCCTGCCATCCGCGTAGCACCACGCACTCGGCCTGGAGCGAAAAGGATCTCGACGAAGCCGGCATCGGCGACGGACTGGTCCGCATCTCGCTGGGGATAGAAAACTGGCGGGATTTACTGAGCGACTTCGAACGCGCCCTGGACTTGGTGTAACTCGTTAACGGAAAAACATCCGCCACGTAGCCACCACAAGTGCGTGAGTAATCATAGACGCACGTACGCTCCCGCTTCGCAAATATAAGAGTCCACAGGCAATTCCGAGCGGCACGACGACTGCGGCGCGACGCCAGTTCGGAAACTGGTGATACCACAAGTGCGCGCTGCCGAAGAGCACCGCTGCGATGAGTACTGCGGCGACCGCCGAACCCCAAGCGTTGTGCAGAGCCCGCGTGATCACGCCCTGGAACAGCAAATCTTCGCCCAGCGCGACCACCCAAAGAATCCCGAAGAACGTCCCTATTCCAATTCCCGCCACTCGCCACCATGGCCCAGGGAGCGGCGCAAAGCGAACATCGTGCAGCGCCAGCGCCAGCCCAATAATTGGCAGGATGGCCGCCAAGTAATAGACCACGCCCAGGCGCCATTCACGGCCGGTTGGCCAAAGCCCGAAGGCGCCGGGATCCCATTCGCGGAGCACCAGCAGCGCTGCGATACCCAGCCTTAGCCACATCAAATGCCCCAGAATATCGACCTGTAGATTCTCGCCATAAGGCTCGAGATAGAGACGCGGAAAGACGCGCGTGACCAAAGGTGCGGCGGCAATCAACAGAAAGCCCACATCATAGGCGAAGCGCCGGGGCAGCACGGCGTGCCAAAAAGCCAGGACTCCGGTAAGCAGCACCAAGAGGTAAAAAGCGTTGCGTTGAAAGGTTCCCGAGCCAAGGCTCAGGATCACGTACGGGATCACTGCGCTGAGCCACAAGACGGCTGCTTGCAGGCGTTTAGGCCGAAATGTAGAGAACCACAACCGCGTCTCTTCAAAGACAGAACCCAGGTAAAAAGCCGCTTCAAACAGAAACGCCGGGAGGACGGCGGCCATGATCCAATGGGAGTGTGGATGTTGTCTCGAATAGAACACTGCCGTAAGCAGCAAAGCCAGCCACGTGCCCGCTAAACATATGAAAAATGGGCGCAGACTCCTGTGCATCGCCCTCATCGTAGCATCGGCAAACCTGTTACCGGCCGCCGAGCCACCCGCGGGATTCTTGAGAAAGATAGCGGTCCGTGAATCGGAAACTGCCCGCGCACGGGAAGAATACACCTACCGGCAATCAGTCAACGTCCAGGAATTCAACATCCAGGGCGCCATTACAGGCGAATACCGGGAAGTGCGCGATGTCACTTTTTCGCCCGACCAGAAATCCGGCAGCCCGGTGCGCTACGAACAAGTGATCGTCCCGGCGCGCAGCACTCTCACGCGGGTGCGTCTCACACCGGAAGACTTCGCCGATATTCGTAATATCGAGCCCTTCCTGTTAACGGTAGAGAAGGTATCCCTTTACGAGGGCCGTTACCAGGGAGAAGAGACCATCGACGGCGTGCTGTGCTACGTCGAATTTGTGCGCCCGCGCCAGATTTTCTCGGGACAGCGGTTCTTTGAAGGGACGCTGTGGGTGCGCGAAACGGATTTCGCGGTGGTTCGGAGCGAAGGGCGCGCCGTTCCGCAAATAGACACGCTGAAAGAACAGAATCTGACTCCGCACTTCACTACGCTGCGCAGAGAGGTGGACGGCAAATGGTTCTTTCCGGTCGAGACCTATTCAGACGACACGCTCTTTTTTCGCGACTGGCCGCAGCGCCTGCGGACCGTAATCCGCTATATGAACTATAAGAAGTTCGGGGCGGAATCGACGTTGATCTTCGGTGACGCCCCGCAGCCTTCGCCAACTGCCGGAACGCCCGCTCCAGCGGCGCCGACGCTACCAGTGAATCCGCCGCCAATCAAGCCGCAATCAAAAATAGACCCGAGACCACCCGACCTCCGGGGCGCGGTGCCCGAAGGGTCGCATCAGCCCTGAACCGGTGCATCTTCCCCCTCCCGGGTTTCCTGCAGCCGGGCGAAGTCTTCGGGGGTGTCAATGTCGACTGCAGCCTCCGGGAGCGGATAAGCAGCCACCTGCAAACCAGAGCCGCGCAGCAATTGGCGCGCCCCCGCTTCGGGCGGCAAACCGGCAAGCGCGCCAAACAGTTCGCGTGAAAAGAACGCCGGCACACCCAAGCCCCCGCTGTAGAGCGCGGCAACAGCCGGGACGCTGCCCGCCTGCAACAACTGCCGCATCGCGCTCAGATGCTCAGCCAGCACGCGCGGTTGATCGGCCAGCAGGACCGCCACCGCCGCCAAATCGGCCCCAGTTTCGGCAAGTCCCCGCATACCGGCGCTGAGCGAGGAGCCCATGCCGCTCTGCCACGCCGGATTTTCTACCACTTCCACCGGCTGACCGGTAATAGCTGCGCGGATCTCGCGCGCTCCGGCGCCTACCACGACAACTACAGGGTCCAGCCGCGCTTCCAGTGCCTGCCAGATGCAGCGCTCAATCAGCGTCTTCCCCTGGTAGCGCAGCAATTGCTTCGGCGCGCCCATTCGGGTGGCCGCGCCGGCCGCAAGGATAATGGCGCCGACAGTCAAGCCTTTCCACTCTTCACTAAGTGCATGCCCGGATGCGGAGACCGGCTGCCGGGCAACACTACGGTCTTGGCTTCCAGTTTCTTCAGTTCGCGCCGCGCAATTTCAGCCCAGGTGCTGGTGGCATCTAGCTTCAGGTAGGCGCGCCAGTGCCGCAGCGAGCTCATGATATCCCGTAAACCCTGGTACAGCAGCGCCAGATTGTAGTGCGCGTCCGCATAATTCGGATGCAGCCGCAGCGCTTCCTGATAATGCGCCAGGGCGCTGGCCGGGTCGTTTTGCTCGTCGTACAAATTACCCAGGTTGAAATGCGCCAGCGCATACGACGGATCGACCGCGATCGCCTTCTTGTACTGTTCTTCGGCGTCGGCCCAGGCATGTCCGTTGAAGAAAACCGTTCCCAGATTCACCAGCGCGCCCGCCGAATTCGGGTCTAGTTGCGCCGCTTGCTGATAGGCAGCGATGATTTTCTCGTAGGGTGCGCCGGTTTGTTCCAGTTCCAGGCCATGTTCAAACCAGCGATCCGCTTCCAGCTTGTTGCGCAGACGTTCGGCAATCTTGACTGCATTTTTTTGAGACGCGGGTAACTGCAGGAGTTTGCTGATTTCCTCCTGGTCAAAATCGAAGAGCATCTGGCCGGAGCCAGGCTCAAGCTTCTGTTTGCCGATCTTGATGCGCACCCGGCGCCCGTCTTTATACACCTGAACGTCTTCGCTCAAATCGGGCGAATCCTTCAAGTAGGTCTCCAGCGATTGCATGGCCTTGCGAATCAGACCAGGGTGGGCGTGCTCATTGCGCAGCTTGATCAAACGCTTTAGCTTGAGCAAGTCACGGAATTTATAGACGGTTAACTCGGGGATGAGCTGTTGCCGTTCCCAACTCCGTAGTTGGCGGTTCTCGATTTGGAGCAATCGACAAACATCCTTACGAGCGAAGGCTCCGCCCGCTTCGCGCTCCACCGTTAGCATAGGATGTTGCGAGGCATCTCGCAGCACAGGAAGATCATAACACCGAATTGGGAATGCGGAAAAACGTCGATTTTCCGTTTTCAGAGCTCTTTTATCCCCTTGTACTTGAAGCAATTGACAGACCTGTAACCTCATCTCATACTAAAGTGGTCGTATATCATGGCTGTAGAGATCGAGAGTCATAGAGAATGGCGCACAAAAAGAAGGGCATAAAGGCTGAAGGCCAGATGGCGACGACCTTGGCCGATCTACCCACCGGTCAGCGCTGCATTCTTGATCGCCTCGACTTGCCCGACGATCTGGCCCGCCGCCTGATGGAGTTGGGCTTTCTACCTGGAAACGAAATCGTTCCCGGACGGCGCGCACCGGGAGGAGGGCCACGAGTGTTTCGCGTGGACGGCTCCGAAGTAGCGTTGCGGGAAGAAACTGCCTCCCGTCTCTATTTGCGCCGCGATCCGGAATCCGACTTGATCGTTCTTTCATGAAAATGCGTCTGCCATGAGTAGCTGCCACGGAGAGACGCCCCGCGTTGGCCTCCTGCCAAATCCGTCCATACGACCGCCGCGCGCATCGACGGACCGGCCGACTATCGTGGCACTCGTGGGACCACCCAATTCCGGCAAGTCCACTCTTTTCAACCGGCTGACCGGTTTACGCCAGAAAGTGGCTAACTTTCCAGGCGTCACGGTGGAGCACCGCATCGGGAAAGCGAAGCTCAAGAGCGCGCAAGAAGTGTTCCTGGTGGATCTTCCCGGCGTCTACAGCTTGAGCCCTCACGCGGAAGATGAACAGGTCACCGCAGATGTCTTGAAGGGCGAACGTCCGGACTTAAAGCCCGACGCCGTTGTGTTGATTCTGGACGTGACCAACCTGGGGCGGAATCTGGTGCTGGCGGCGCCCATTCTGAGCTTGGGTCTTCCCACGCTGGTGCTGTTGAACATGGCGGACGACTTGGCCGTACGCGGCGGCAAAGTGGACGTCTCGGCTCTGGCAGCTGAATTGAACACGCCGGTCGCGTTGATCAGCGCTTCGAAAGGTACCGGAATCGATCGGATTCAGCAGTTTCTGCTAGGCACAGCCGCCCGCCTGAACGCGCCGCCGGCCAGGATCGAGTTGCCTGTTTTGCAGGATGTTCCCAAATGCCGGCAGTGGGCGGCAAATCTGGGCGTCCGGGCTTCCTACAGGGCGCCTGCTCCACCGCTCTGGACGCGCCGGCTGGATGCCGTGTTTCTTCATCCGATTGCGGGTCCGCTTATTTTTGCCGCCATCGTGATTGCGGTATTCCAAAGCATCTTTTCATGGGCTCAGCCGGTAATGGTCGGGCTGCAGGAAGCGGTGCAGTTCTCCGGGAACTGGATGAGAGAAGTTCTGCCCGATTCGCCCTGGCGGTCTTTGTTAGTGGACGGAATCTGGAGCGGTGTCGGGTCGGTGCTGGTATTCCTTCCGCAGATCCTGATGCTGTTCCTATTTATCGGGATCTTGGAGGATTCGGGCTACCTGGCGCGCGCGGCGTTGATTGCGGACCGCACCATGGCGAAATTCGGGTTGCAGGGCAAATCGTTCATCCCCTTGCTTTCCGCCTACGCTTGCGCCGTGCCCGCCGTGATGTCTACCCGCGTTATCGAGAACAAGCGGGACCGCATGGCAACGATTATGGTGGCGCCGTTAATGACCTGCTCGGCGCGGCTGCCGGTCTATACGCTGATTATTGCCGCCTTCGTGCCAAACCGGCCCATTCTCGGCAATTTCCTCTCACTCCCGGCCGCCACCATGTTGAGCCTGTATATTTTGGGTTTCGTGGTGGCTATATCGATCGCCCGGCTGCTTAAATCGACGATCCTGAAGAGCCGCGGCACGTCCTTCGTACTCGAAATGCCGCCGTACCGCTGGCCCACCTGGCAGTCGCTCAGCTTGCGTCT
>DATHIZ010000594.1:0-3468 GCA_035316385.1 Bryobacteraceae bacterium
CATTCATGAACTCGGCACCGCGCGCATGGGCAACAATCCGAAGACCTCGGTGGTGAATCAGTTCCAGCAATCGCACGACGTAAGCAATCTTCTGGTGGTGGACGGAAGCACTCACGTGAACGCTTCCTGTCAAAATCCAACCTGGACCATCATGGCGCTGTGCTGGCGCTCCTGCGACCACCTGGCGGAGCAACTCAAAAAAGGAGAGGTTTAATGGACGCCAATTTGCCGCGCCGCGATCTGCTGAAACTGTTCGGCGCCGCGGCGGTGATTGGTCCGCTGCAACTTGCAGCCGCCGAGCCCGGCAAGCCCCTCTTCTTTACGCAAGACGAATTTGCTTTGCTCGATACACTGACCGAGATGATCATTCCGGCCGATTCCCATTCACCGGGCGCGCGCGCGGCGGGCGTTGCGCTCTACATCGACAAGACCGTAGCCGAAGCCTATGTTCCCGAGGAGAAGAAATCCTGGCGCAAGGGGCTAGCGGTCATCGATGAGGTATCGCAAGCCACTTCCAAGAAGCCGTTCTTGAAGACGGCCGAGAGAGAACAGGTTGCGCTGCTCACCAAGCTGTCCGCGCGGGAGCTCGAACCACACAGCGAGCCGGAGAAGTTTTTTGTGCAGCTAAAGGCCAGTACAACATTCGCCTATTATTCCTCTTCGATTGGACTTCACAAGGAAATGGAGTACAAAGGCAATACGATCCAGCAAGAATTCTCGGGCTACGAAGCGACTTAGGCGCCCGCTGTTGCTATAATCCATCTCTTGCCGGGTTCGATGTCACAATCGCCTCTGTCGGCGCTGCTTAGCACGAAAGATCAGTCGGACTTGGTGGCCCGCATCAAGCGCGGCGACCCGCAGGCCATGGGTGGGCTATACGACCGGTATGGAAAACCCGCCTATGCGCTGATCTTACGGATAGTCTCCGATCCGTCGGCGGCGGAAGATGTGCTTGCGGAGACTTTCGTCAAGGTTTGGAACCAGATCGGCAGCTTCAAAGATGGCCACGGCGATGAACTCGGTTTCTGGGTCCTTTCGCTGGCGAGAAATCAAAGCATTGAGCACTTGCGCGCAGCCTCCGGCGATTCGCCAAGGCCAAATGCTCTCGAAAATCCCCTGCTGTTCCGGTCTATTCCGCAAACCATTGGCCGCGGGCGCCATCCCGAGCAGTTGCGCCTGTTTAGCAAGGCGTGCGCCAGCTTGGAAGACAATGAGCGGCGAATTCTAGAGCTGGCGTATTTTGGCGGTCTTTCCGCGCATGAAATTGCGCAAAAGCTTTCGCAGCCGCTGGCCAAGGTTAAAAGGTCTATCGCGGTGTCGCTGGAGAAACTCAGCGGCGCAATCACAAGCGGCTGAACCATTTCTGCTTCTGCGGAGGGCATTTGCGCTCCTTTGCTATTCAATCAACATGCAATCGCCGTAGGAGAAGAAACGATAGCGCTCCGCAACTGCGTGCCGGTAGGCATCCAATACCAGTTCGCGCCCGGCCAGCGCGCTCACCAGCATCAGCAGGCTGGATTGCGGCAAATGGAAATTAGTGAGCAGGGCGCCCGCCGCGCGGAAGTGAAACCCGGGCGAGATGAATAAGTTCGTCTCGCCCTGCATGGCCGCAAAGCCCCCGCGCAGCATAGCGGTCTCAATGGTGCGGACACTGGTCGTGCCCACGCAGAAGCGCCGCTGGGCACTGCGCAGAATTTCCGCGTCTCGCGCACCGATCTCAAAGTATTCTTCGTGCAAGCGGATGTCGGCCAGTTTTTCCGCGCGCAGCGGCGCGAACGTTCCTTGACCGACGTGCAAGGTGACGTGGGCGATGGCCGCGCCCGCGGCCTGGCACTCCGCCAGCATCTCTTGCGTGAAATGCAGCCCCGCGGTGGGAGCCGCCACTGAACCGGAATGCGCGGAAAAGACGGTTTGGTATCGTTCCCTGTCCTGCCGGTGGGGTTTGCGATGAATATAGGGCGGCAGTGGCATCTCGCCAAGCTGCTCTAGTAGTTCACGAATAGGCGAGCTAGCGGAGAAGCGCAGGATTCGTTCGCCGTACTCGCCCTGCTGCAGCACCTCTCCCGCAAAGTCTGAGCTGAAGACGATTTTGTCGCCGGTCCGGACGCGCTTGCCGGGCTTCACCAGGCACTTCCAGACTGTTTCCTCTTCATTCTGCGCGCGCAGCAGAAACACTTCCACTTCGGCTCCATTCGCATGGTTACGCCGGCCGTGCAGACGCGCCGGAAAGACGCGGGTGTCGTTCAACACCAGGCAGTCGCCCGGGTGGATGTACTTGCTGAAGTTGCGAAAGGAGTCATCGTGGAAGGTTTGCTTTTCGCGCGAGATCACCAGCATGCGCGAAGCGCCGCGTTCAGGAGGAGGCTCCTGGGCGATTAGCTCCTCGGGCAGCTCATAATAGAAGTCGGAAACTTGCAAACCCTTATTTTAGGTATTGAGAGTTCTTGCGATGAAACGGCGGCGGCCGTCGTCGAGGACGGACGCCATATTCGCTCGAGCATTGTGGCCTCGCAGCTCGACACGCACGCCCAATATGGCGGCGTAGTTCCGGAGCTTGCTTCACGCGAACATCTGCGCGCCATAGTGCCCGTGGTCCGCCAGGCGCTGGAACAGGCCGGCGTGTCTTTGGCGGAGCTAGGCGCCATCGCGGTAACCTCCGGCCCGGGGCTGGTCGGTTCGCTGCTGGTTGGCGTTACCTATGCGAAGGCGCTTTGCTTTGCCCGGCAGATTCCGCTGATCGCCGTCAATCACGTGGAAGGGCACATTCATTCGGTGCTGCTGGAAAAGCATGCTATCCGCTTCCCCGCCCTGGCGTTGGTGGTCAGCGGCGGGCATACCCATCTGTTCGAGGTGCGGGAAATAGGTGAATACCGCCTGCTCGGCAAAACCCGCGACGATGCAGCGGGCGAGGCGTATGACAAAGTGTCAAAGCTGCTGGGCTTCGGCTATCCCGGCGGCCCAGTGATCGACAAATTGGCTTCGTTCGGTAATCCCCGCGCGGTGAAGTTCACTCTGGCCAAAATGAAGGGCAACACGCTGGATTTCAGTTTCAGCGGGCTCAAAACCGCCGTGCTGCGATGGACTGAGCAGCATGACATCAAGGCCGAAATAGAAGCGCGCCGCAAACTGCGCAACCCATCGCTCGAAGAGCTGCTGGCCGCCACGCCCCAAACGACGCTTGATCTGCTCGCCAGTTTTCAGTACACGGTGATTGAAGAATTGATGAAGCGCGCGCATCTTTCGGCGGACCAGATCGGAGCCGAATCGGTCATCATCGCCGGAGGAGTGGCGGGCAATGAGGGTTTACGCAAGCAGGCGCTGCAATCCGGCGGGCTTAATTTCTATTTTCCGACGCGCAGCCTATCCACCGACAATGCAGCCATGATCGCAGCCGCGGCGTTTCCGAAGCTCCAAAAGCGTGACTTCGCAGGCTTCAATCTAAAAGCGCAAGCAAGCTTGATGTTAGCT
>DATHIZ010000595.1:0-2798 GCA_035316385.1 Bryobacteraceae bacterium
CCCTGCATCGCCGCGTGCCTTGGACTCATCTGGGCGGGGGCCGCGCACACAGCGCTAGGCGTCATTCTGGCGCTGGTTATCGTAAACCTCGGCATTAGCGCCGCGAAGGCCCCGTTGTGGGCCATGCCGACCATGTTCCTATCGGGAGCGGGCGCCGCGGCGGGCATTGCCATGATCAATTCCATTGGTAACCTCGGCGGCTTTGCCGGACCCTTCGTCATCGGCTGGCTGAAAGGCGTGTCGGGCAGTTATGCCGGCGGCTTGTATCTGGTCGCCGCCACGCTCGCGGTTTCGGCGATTGTCACGCTTCTGCTCAGCCGCCAGCAGCGAACGGTTCCCTCTGCGTAACTGGCGGAATTGCATAATGTAGCTCATGCCTGCATTCAACGGGAAATACGTTCTGGTAACAGGCGGCGCAAGTGGAATCGGACGCGCCATCGCGGAGGCGTTTGCGCTCGCCGGAGCAAATGTCGTGTCGGTCGATCTCGCCGCAAAGGAAAGCCTGCCCCATGGGATTCACGCGGAGACCGCTGATGTTACCGATGGCGGCGCAATGGAGCAACTTGTCGCCCGCATGCCCGAACTGCACGTTGTGGTGAATGCGGCGGGAATCATCCGGCGCGACGAAGAGTTCAACCTGGAGGTATTCAGACGGGTGCTGGACATTAACCTTACCGGAGCCATGTGCGCTGCCATGGCGGCGCATCCAAAGCTCAAGAAAACCGGCGGCTCGCTCGTGAACATTGCGTCCATGCTCAGCTTTTTCGGGGCTCCCCGCGCTCCCGCCTACAGCGCCAGCAAAGGCGGCATCTCTCAATTGACCCGCTCGCTTGCCATCGCCTGGGCACCGGACGGCATTCGAGTGAACGCCGTCGCGCCGGGATGGATCGCCACGCCGCTGACTCTGGCGCTCCAGAACGACGCCAAGCGCTCGTCTGAAATCCTCGCCCGAACGCCTATGGGCCGTTGGGGGCGTCCCGAGGAAATTGCGGCGCTGGTCTTGTTTCTCGCTTCCGAACAGGCTTCTTTTATCACCGGCGCCGTCATACCCGTTGACGGCGGCTATTCGGTCTCATAAGCTTGATCTGTAGATTCCATGCCGACCACACACCCTCTTTCGCCCAGCCAGATCGTCACTCAATGCATTCCGGACGATGAACGCGTCTGGGTGCCGCAAGCCCCTAACGTTTGGTTTCGGCCGCTCATGCTCAACACCTTGAACGGCCAGTGGTGCAATCTTCTGCGCGTGCGCCGCGCCGGAATTCTCAGCCGCCACCGGCATCCGGCGCCCGTCCACGGATACGTCATCAAGGGATCGTGGCGTTATCTCGAGCATGATTGGGTCGCGCGCGCCGGGGACTATGTCTTCGAACCGCCGGGCGAAACCCATACTCTTATGGTGGATGCGGACGTGGAGGAGATGATCACATTCTTCAATATTTCCGGATGCATGTATTACGTGGACGAGAACGATCAGCATACCGGTTTTGAGGATGTTTTCACCAAGATCGACATGTGCCGGAAGCATTATGAAGAGGTGGGGTTGGGGTCGGATTACATTGATCAGTTCGTGCGTTGACCTTGTGCGTTAACTGCGGGCAACGGCCTGCCGCGCGGAACCGCTTGCGCCAGCAATGCCCATCCGCACCATGTCCTCCCAGAGGCCGTCTGAGTAGCGAGCTTGCGGCTGAGTCCCTCGTGCACAAAGCCGAAACTTTCGTAGCCTGATGGCGGAGGTGTTCGCAGAGAAGACTTCTAATTCGACGCGGGTTACTCCCGCCGAAAGAGCTTCCTGGAGAGCGGATTCGAGCAGCCGCCGGCCGATTCCCTGCCCTCAGCGACCGACATGGGTCGAATAACCGCACTCATTTCCACATGGTCGCAAAAAATGCGATTAGGCGCGCGCGATAAGATCATTGGGTTTTTCAAATTGCGGACCCAAAGTACATGAACCTTCCGAAACAGGCGTGCCCGCATGTTGATTGTTTTCCTCTTGCCGCTTTACTGGGCTTCAACCAGCATCAATTGCGATAGCAGAGGCCGCCAACAATACGATACTTTGCGAGCTTCTGGGCATCACCACGCGCGAGCCTTTACGCGGCTTAGCCGACAGACTGCTCCGAATACTAATCGCAATGCTGAAGCACCAGACGACCTGAGTCGAAGTGGCTGTCCACGAACTGGACGCGAGTCTCGAGCAGGTAATCGTTTGGGCAAATCCAGAATTCGAAACACTGGCTGGTTTGGATGATGCATTAGAGCGAAGCGGCTGTGGAGCAAGGGACTTGGGAAGCTGCTTACAGACTCATCAGATTCCGAAGCGGAGTCTTGTAGCCCGCATGACGAGTTCCGGTGACGAGTTCACGAAAAATTACATCGAAGAAGGTTACTGAGATTTAAGCTAACGTTAAGGCGATACTTGCAAACCCGCGGTGTGAGCCAAGAGCGAACCACAGACGGTGATTGGCTGGACACCATGCCTTGTTCCGTTCCCTCGGGAAGCACAGGGTAGATCGCGAACCTGAAGCCGGGACCCAAATGACTGCGAAGAACTGCAATCTTCTCATTCTGACCGTCGCCGCTGCCCTCTGTGCCGTCCCTGACCGGAGAGGAGCCAATGCGGAATCGCCATCCACTACAGACACCCAAACGGAGACCATCGTGGCGGCTACACGAGCCTTCCTGAGCTCGCTCAGCACTGAGCAGCGTGAGAAGGCACAGTTTTCCTTCACGCCTCCGAAGACGGCCACGGTCGCTAAGTTCAGCAGAAGCGGCATAGGTGGAGGACCCGGCGGTAG
>DATHIZ010000596.1:0-10227 GCA_035316385.1 Bryobacteraceae bacterium
GTCATATTGCCTTTGCCCACGTGCTTCCAACTTTTGAGGTCTTTGCCGTCGAATAATTTCTTCCATTCGGAGCCGCGCCGGGCCTGAAGCAACCCCGCCGTCAAAAGGAAAATCGCCACACACGTCCGCATAAGGAGAAGACTACACCACTTACAAATAGACTTCGGAGGTTCCCGTTGTTTGAGCCGAATCTCACCTTCACAATCACCGGGCTTCATGGCGATGTGTCAGCCGCAGCACGCGCTGCGATAGCCAAAGTGGCGAGCGTATCTGACGCCCAATGTCGTTTACTTAAGAGTGGAGCTCATAGTTAGCTTCATTTTTTCGAAAAGTCCGAAATACCGACACCGAGCCGGAAGCGTTAGCGCCCACGATGTTCCATTACTCACGAACGCCCTAAATAAACGGCATTGATCTGACGCCCCCGGAACATTCGGGAAAGACCGTTCATCACGATATCGAGACTGTCGATACCGGTGAACGGAGATGTCCGGGTACACTGCCCGGCACGTCATCGTCAGGAACAACGACGTTTGCGATGCAGAACCGCTCTCCGCATCGGAATGCGACGGCTGGTACATCGACCCGCCGGCGGCTTGGTTGGAACTGCATTCCTACCGCCCGCACCTGCGCTGGGCACGAATCGCAAAATTTCCCCTATAAACAAGCGGCGAGCGAACGGAATTTCCGCTCACTCGCCGCCTTTGACCGCAACCTGGTTATTCGTCTTAAAAGGCGAACCGCAGCTGTATATCCAACCGGCGTTGATTACTCGCCGTGGCTTCCGCTCCGAATCCGCCGGAAATGCCTGTGGCCTTAAAGAAGTAAGGTGATGCCAGCGATCCATTGAATGTATTCAGGTTTTCGTGGTTCAAGATGTTGCGCGCGCTTACCGCAAGCGTCACATTGAAACGGTGATTGGTGCTATCCCCGCCACCCCCACCTCGGGGACCACCGCCGCCACCGCCGCTGGGGGCGCCACGCGGACCTCCTCCGCCACCACCACCACCGCCTCCTCCGCCCCCGCCGCCGCGTGAACCTCCCGAGGGTCCCTCGAAATTGGTGGGTCCGAAGCCCCAGGTCTTACTCACGCGAAGATTCACCCCAAGCGAGCCTGCCCCGGTACCGGCGTTGCGCTCCAGAACGTTCGACGTGCCGGGAGCGGCCACCAGCGGGCTAGTGATATAAACAGGCGAATTGCTCGAAGTACTAAGCTCGGCGCCTGGCGCAATGCCCGGGCGTCCCGTATATTGGCCGATCGAGTAGACGTCAGTACCGGTCGTAATATTGAACGGCATCCCGCTGCGGGCCGTGATCAGGGGCGAAAACCGCAGGCCCCACCACTTCGAGGTAATAGAGCCTCCAATGAACAAGCTGTGCGTGTAGCCCAACTGCGTACGTCCCCATTCCTGCGCAATATTGTAAGGATTCATGGGCACGGTTCCCAACCCGTCGGTGTTGCTGTGCGCATTGTTATACGAATACCTGCCGAACAAGTTCAGCCATCTTCCCACCTGCGTGTTCACATTCGCCAGCACTTGCGTCTGTTTGTAAATGCCGGTCGATTGGTAATTGTAAATGTCGCCTAGGCTGTCGCCAAATGGGCGGCCGAGGCTTGGGCCGCCTAAGCCCGGCGGCAGTTGGCCCACTACTGGAATGGGAGCATTGATGTCGTTCGTCATCAACTCATGTACCCCCCTGCTGTTGGTGTAGTTCACCGTCAGCGTGGTGTGAGCGAGTAACTGCCTTTCGACGCCAACGGCGGTTTGCAAGATACGCGGCGCCACCAGATTGCTATCGATCTGGTAGGTCTGCGGCACGTTTGGACTTGCCGTGTTTGCGGAAGCTTTGACTAACGATTGTACAGTAGCAATTGGTATTGCGGTGCCGAACGTCGCGTCGTACATCGTCGGATTGTTCAACTGGTAGCTGGTTTGGCTGCCTTGCGCATAGCGCTGCGCCAATTCTACGTTGGTAATCGCGAACCGGTCATAGAACATGCCCCAGCCGCCGCGAATGACCGTCTTGGGACGCCCGCTGCCGCCTTTGGAGGACGGAGACCACGCGAAGCCGAAGCGCGGCGCTAGATTGACGTTATTGTTGATATTGTTCTGTGACTCAATGCGCAGGCCGAGGCTGATAGTTAAGTTCGGCCGGAGCTTCCATTCGTCTTGCACAAAAGGCCCCACGTCGGTCTGGTTGAGTCCAATGTAGGGATTCCCGGTGCTGACCGTGTATCTCGAGGGCCCGTAGCCCAGAGCTGTCACTTGCTGGCTGGTCTTCCCGGCATTCAACAGTTGAATCGTAGTGAGATACTGCTGAATCGACTGGACCTTACTAGTTACCGGCTTTCCCGAGCTGTCAAGAATCGGAGCGAAGGTAGCATCCAGCGTCGGAAGGTTTCCCCCCAGGAATTGGTACGTTCCGTTGTAGCCTTTCGGACTCGAGTCATCCAAAATAGTGGACCGGATTCGCGCGCCGAATTTGGTAGTGTGGGCGCCCCACGTTACGGATGTATAATTCTGCAGCTCAAAGCCGTTCTGCAAATCGTAGCTATTCGGAAAACCTGCTGCGCTGTAGCCCGATCCGCCGGCAACGAAAGAATTCGAAACCGTTAATTGTGGCGCAGTACTCTGGCTGGTCCAGTTCTGAGAGGTGCGGTCGAAACTGAAGTGCGTTTCATTCACCACGCTGGGGCTGATCACTGCTGTCTCTACAGCCTGCACGCTCTGTTCCTTAGTAGGCGTGGTATACCCCTGGCTTTGATAGGGAATGCTTCCAACCGTCAAGGCCGGTAAATTGAAAGCTCCGATGCCGGTCACCACCCGGTTATTATCCAGGTACAAATACCGCAGGCTTAGAGTGTTGTTCGCGTTGATCTGATAGTCAAACCGCGGACTGACCGTAGTACGGCGCTGGGGCGTGGGGAAAAAATTCTGATAGGACGTCGAGGTCAGGAAATTTGCCGTGGGAACGGAAGCGTTCACGATGCCGTTATCGTCGATCTGCCGGCGTTCGGTGTCGATAAAGAAGCTGCCTTTCTTCGTAAGGGGTCCACTGATGTTGCCCCCGAACATTTGCGACCGGAAAGGCGGATTCACCGATAAGAACGGATTCCGGGAGTTCCACACGCCGTCGCTGATGTTGTAGTAGGCCTGCCCGTGGAATTTGTCCGATCCCGGCTTGGTGAAGATCTGGATGCGCCCATAGCCCATCTTGTCGAACTCGGCCGAAAACGGATTGGAGTTGATGCGGATCTCGCGAATCGAAGCCTTCGGTGGTAAGCGGCCGCCGGTAAAGCCATCAATATAGATCTGATTGCCGCTCGGACCCGCCGAAGGACCCGCCAGCGCTTCCAAATCTGCCTGTAGATCGTCTGGATCGTCCGGCAGAGCGTCCAGGTCGGCTTGTTTCAAAACCAGCTGAGAAGCGTTATTGGATGATTCGGTGCTGACCGTGTTGTCCACTGAGTCGGAAACCGTCACTTCCTGCTTTTGCGACTGTACTGTCATCACGAGGTCCGCGGTTGCCGGCTGTCCGGCCGCCACCACGACCAGGACACTGTGTTGTTGCTGCATTCCCGTGAAGCTCGATGTCACGGAGTACGATCCCGGAGCCACGCCGTTGAAGACGAACGCGCCGTTGGCATCCGAACTCGTGGTCTGCGCTGTGCCGCTTTGGTTCAGCAGCGTGATGGTTGCTCCTGGAATGACACCGCCGGTATCGTCTTTCAACGAACCCTGCACTGTTCCGCCCCGTTGCGGCGCCCGGCGCGCCGGAGTCTGTGCTGGCGCCGCCGTTTGAGCGGCAAAACTGTTTACGCAAGTTGCGCTTACAAGCATCAGCCCAAGAACAAGTGCCTGAATGGATCTATAGTTCATGTTTCCCCTGAAATAAAATGGTTGGCAAAGCCGCTGCTACTGTGGAGGCGCCGCCATCTCGCCAAGACCCCAGTCGCCGCCCAAGTCTTGCCGGCCCTGGCGTGGTGGCGCGGCCTGCAGAATCGGCTCCACTCCCGCAATGATGGTACTCGCTAGAATCCGGGAATTGTCCGCTCCGGTCGCTACTCCCGAAATGACCAGTGCATCTCCCGGCTTCAAATCGGTGATGGCAACCTTGGGCGCGCGCTCGAGCAGTTGCGACATATCGCCGTTACCCCTTCGCATACCGCCACCCGGACCGCCGTGCCCATTGCCGCCGCCCGCGTCCGGAGTTCCCGAGGCCCTTGGTCCCGCGTTTCCGCCGGATCCCCCAGCCGCGCCCGCGGCGCCATCCCCAGGTGTTCCAGCGGCCGGATTGACCCGTCTCGCCAGCATCGCAGCCATCATGGGGGGGAGCTTGTGTATTGACAAATCGTCGGCTAACGCAATCTCGACTGGCTTCTTTGAAGTCAAATCTTTTACTGTCGCCGATTTGCCGTCCGCCCCGATCGCCACCACGGTTGCCGCTATGGTTCGAAACGCGCCCGAATATACTTTGCGGGCCTCAATGCTGCTTCCATCCGCGCTCTTGTCACCGACCACGCGTACTTGGTCTCCCACCTCCAGTTGGGCCAGTTGTGATGGCGCGGGCGTGCCTGGCTTTTCCGGCGCGTAGCGCGTGAACTCAGTGTTCTTCGCGGTGTTCAGAACCACGGGCGCCGGGCCCTGGGCCGTTTTCGTGCTGATATTCACTTTGCCCCCCGCCGCGTCAATCGACGCAACTATACCAGTTGTGGCATGCTGCCATTCCGTGGTTTGCGCTTGGTGCGCCTGGGCTAAATCGCGGCCGGACATCAAAACGACGCTGCGTGCAATCAAGGCATTGGGGTTGTCTGGCGGCTTCGTTCCGCGTGTTTCCACCCGGTCGCCCACTTGCAGATCGTCGGCCGTGATACGAGTGGCGCTCTTTAAATCCTTCGCGCCGGGATCGACCTTGAGCAGTGTTTTTGTGGTTGCCAGTTGAACCGAGTATTCAGTGCCCGTCTTATCCTCTTTGACCGTCACCGTGTGATCCGTGGTGTTCAAGGCTGTAACCGTACCTAGTACGCGATCTAAAGGCTGTTTCGCCGCCGGCGCGCTGTCTTGCGCATGGACCAGCATACTCATACTGAACAAAATAGCCGCGGATGCTTTTACCAGATCTCGCAACGCTGCGTGAAGTCTTGAAAACATGGACGAACCCTTTTCCCTTTTACGATAGGAGGGCGCAAACCCTCACATCTAAGTTACTCGACCGCGACTGAAGCAGAACGTAGATTTGTTACGAAACGTAAAGCCAATTCAGGACTGGTCGGGTTCGTTTTTTGAGTTGATGCAATGGCCGGACGGCCGTAAGGCAAATGTCAGAAAGGCGGGCAGAAAGAACGGAACGAGGTGCGTGCGCAAGAGTCTGCGACACGCACCCCGCTTGGGATGAGCATGAGAAAGTTTCTGCCTTAAGCGGCGTTCACAAGCATGTCATCCAGCATCTCGTTACCGTCTTCCTGCGCTCGGTCCGCTTGCTCCTGGCACTGTATGCAGAAGGCCGCCCACGGTACCGCGGCGACGCGCTTCGGGCTGATTTCTTCCTCACAGTGCAAGCAGGTTCCGAACGAACCGTCTTCTATACGCCGCAGCGCCGCGCGAACATTCCGCAGCAGGTTGGATTCGCGGTCCAGATTGCGAATAGCCAGTTCACGTTCCGAGGCATGCTGCACCTCGTCCAACGCATCCGCGCTCTTCTCGATCGTAATCGCGTCACGATTGCGGACAATCCGCTCCAGCTCCTCCTGCTTGGCTTCTAGAATTTTCTTAAATTTATTGACTTCAATCTTTGTCATTTTATTTTTCTCCTCGACACTCACCCCAACTAGCTTCACTACTAAAAACGTTTACCTACATCGAATCAAATGACCGAGCCTACCGTATAAACGCGGCCCCACTCAAAAAGTTTCACCAACGGTATCACAATCCCTGAACAGGGAGCAGGCTCGATGTACCATTACCGTACTGGGGATCCGGGGTAGAGTAAAAGCTTCCGCGCGATGGCCACGACCACGCGGACATAAACTACAGGGCAAACCGTCCTGAGCTTTTACTTCTACAAGCAAACGCTTTTTGGATCTCCAAATCATACCACAACCCGTATGCAATTTCATAGCCATCTGGAAGCGGACCACCTGCGCACCATCCTTGCCGCTCTGGCGTCGCTCCACCGGTAATCTATCGGCAGTCTTTTCCCCGGGCCTTAGGCTCCTTTACCCGGATAGAGGACGTTCACCGCGGAAATAGTCACTTTTGCCTGCTCTCGTTCCGCAAACCATCACTACCCTCTACGAGGAATGAAACCGTTTGGTTCGCTTCCTCTGATTAACTTAAGGTTGTGCCGGCTGCGAAATCGTCTCAACGGCATGGAAGAAAATATAGGGCGCATGTAAATCTGCCTCAAAACAGGCAGAGCCACGGCACGGCTGTACTATATGGAGCAAAGCTCCGGGCCGGAGCTGAACTATGGAGCGGGCCGTAAATCCACGAGGCAACTGTAGAAGGTGGGGCCGCCCCCGATATCGGTCAGCCGGTCGGAAGTGAGGTGATTGACGCCCCACTTTCCTCGCGCGCTCTTGCTCCAGCGCAGGCTCCGCGCACGCGCCACTCCCCGTGGAACGTCGTCGTTCAAATCTGCTTGAAAGAAACAGGATCCCCGGTCGTTGAGGGCCTGAATCTCCATTCCCTGCGCAATTCCGCGCTGCTCGGCATCCAGCGGATGCAGCGATAGCAACGCGGTCTGCCGGTCCACGTCCTCGCGATTTCCGAAAGTGGAGTTCATGCTGTCGTCGTTCTTACCGGTTATCAGCTCGAACGGATACTTGCGCGCGAGATCAGCATTCCCGAACCGTGACTCCGCCGCGGGAGTGTAGTCCAGAGTCTCTGCCCCGAATTCGAATTTGCCGGAAGCCGTTTGAAATTCCCCAGCCGCAAATGGCAGGAAAGGCTCGCCGGCAGGCGAAATATTCAATCGAACGGAACGCTCGCGCTCCAGGCGCTCGAGCGTAATTCCCTTGAAGAAGGGAGAATCTGTGTGGAGCAGCGCCTCAATCATTTGATCTTCGCTGTCATCAAAGCAAGCCTCGCGAAACCCCAACCGCTTTGCCAGAAGCCGGAAAATCTCGACATTGCTCCTGGTTTCCCCTGGCGCCGGCAATGCCGGCCGCGCCAGTTGCAGATGGTAATGCCCGTACGCCAAATAGATGTCAGTGTGTTCTAGAAAGGTCGTCGTGGGCAAGACGATGTCGGCATAGTCCGTGGTGTCCGTCAGAAACTGCTCGATTGCCACGGTAAACAAGTCCTCACGTTTCAGCCCTTCCACAACTTTTGTTTGATTCGGAGCAATGGAGGCCGGGTTGGAGTTGTAGACCACCAGCCCTCTCACGCGAGCTTGATTTGTTTCCCTGAGGCCGAAATCAGCCAGCGCGGCGCCCAATTGCGCCATGTTGACCAGGCGCGCTTCACGGCCCAGCGGCGATTGCCTTTGCAACTCCGGCATTTCGAGCGCGGCCCGGTTGAACTGGAACGCTCCCGAAGTAGTCAACTGCATCCCGCCGCCGGCCTCGCGCCAGGCTCCTGTCAAAACCGGAAGGGCCGCAATCGCCCACACCGCGCTGCCGCCGCGATCGCTGCGCTGCACTCCGTAGTTAACCCGTATCGCCGCCGGACGTATTGTGGCGTATTCACGCGCCAGCGCTTCTATTTCTTCGGCCGCAATTCCAGTCCACTCTGCCACGCGCTCCGGAGGATATCCGGCAGCCAGGTGCGCCAACTCCTCGAAGCCGTTCGTGTGTTGCGATACGTAACTCCGGTCTTCGAGCCCTTCACGCAAAATGACATGCATCAGGCCCAACGCCAGGGCGAGATCCGAACCGGGATGAATCGCGAAATGCTTATCCGCGGCGCGGCCGGTGCGATTTTTTACCGGGTCGATCGTGTAAAATTTTGCACCGTTGCGCCGCGCTTCCACAATCCAGGGCCACAAGTGGACGTTCGTGCCCAGCACATTGGCTCCCCAAGCGATAATGAGTTTTGCGCCGGCAAACTGTTCCGGTTCCATCCCCAGCCTGATTCCTTGCGACAACTGGAGCGCCGCTCCGCCAGCCGAGGAGCAGATGGTCCGGTCGAGCCGGGAAGCGCCAAGGCGGTGAAAGAAACGCCGGTCCATGCCCGCGCCGTTCAGGATTCCCATCGTGCCTGCGTAACTGTAGGGCAGGATCGCTTCCGGCCCATGCTCCCGGGCAATGCCGTCCAGCCGGTTTGCGATCTCGTCCAGGGCCGCGTCCCAACTGATCCGCTCGAATTTTCCTTCGCCCTTCGCGCCCACGCGCCGCAGGGGATAGAATAGACGGTCTGGATGATACTCGCGTTCCAGATATTTGGTGACCTTGGCGCACAGGAAACCCCGTGTTGTGGGATGTGTTTTATCCCCACTGAGCTTGGTGGCGCGGCCCGCCTCGTTGATGTTCAGAACTAGCGCGCACGTGTCCGGACAATCAAGAGCACAAACCGACTTCCGCTGTTCCATCACGGAATCAATTCACCCGGATGCGGACTTTTTCCTTCAGCACCAGTTCATCGAAAATTGCCAGGACCTTCTTGCGGTACGTGTACATCTGCCGCAAGGAATCGCGAAAACCGTCGTTATAGCGGCGCGGTTGTAGCCACTTATGCAGCAGTGGCCGCGGCACGTCGATGTCGCGGCGTAAATCGTCGGCCCTGTGCCCGCGCAGAAACAAGCCATAGAATATGGCTGCCTCTCGCTGTGGTGCTAATGGATCGAAATCTTCGCGCCCAAGCATGAATACCTATCACTAAGTCTGTATCGTACTACTAATCGACCGACTTGAGAACCTCTTAATTCATCAGTCTAGCAACGCTGTCAAGTCTCTCTGACTCCGTTGTACCTTGCCCTACTTAGATGCAAAAAGGGCGGCCACGTTTCCGCAGCCGCCCCTTTTGTTGTTTTTTTTCGTGCAGTTTAGAAGGAGAACTTGGCTCCCAATTGCAACGTTCGCGCGCCGCCTCCGCCGCCCAGGGCGCCGCTGCCAGCTCCCAAAGTGGAGGTGACCTGCCCGAATGTACTCTGGTTGCTGACGTTCGAATTCGGGTTGGCGAATTGCGCTGTATTAGTTACGCCGAAGGCCTCGCCACGAATCTCAAAGGAATACCGCTCACGGAAGGTGACGACCTTCGCCAGTGATGCGTCCAGGTTGACGAACATCGGGCCGCTCAGGATGTTCCGCCCGGAATTGCCGGCGACGCCGCTGCCTGTGGGCTGTCCGAAGCTAACCGGAGTGAACCAGGGATTGCCTGGGCCTATTCCGCCAAGGATCGCCACTGGGTAGAGTTGGTTCGCCGTCTGGGTGCTGCCTGGCAAATTCAAGGCGGTTCCGTCTGCCGTCACGGTAAATGGAAGTCCGCTCATCAACGTAAGAATCCCGGTGAGGCGCCAGTTACCCAATATGTTGCCCATAACGCCCGAGTTCAACCACTTCTTGCCCGGTCCAAATGGCAATTCGTAGATGTAGCTCTGCACGAACGTCTGGGTCCGGTCGAAATTGTTCCGGGCATAATTACGCCGTTGGTTGACGTAGAAAGTGAGACCGCCGTCGTCGGCGTCCTGAAACGCCATGCCCTTGCCAAAGGTGTAGGAAGTGGTAATGTTTAAGGCCGCCGCGAAGCGTCGGTCCAGTTTCACTTGGAGCGAGTTGTAGCTGTTCGAAAATGGGGCAAAGAGCACAGTGGTGGCGGCCGTGCGCCCGAACGTGGCGAACTGCGGCTGGCCGGCCGATCCGGCGCCGGGTATCAATCCGGCATTTGCGTTGTATTGCACAACCGAATCCACGCCGTGGTTGCCCACGTAGGCCATATCCAGCGTGAACTTTTTCGGCAGTGCCTGCTGTATGGCGAAGTTCCAGGACTGCACGTATGGATTCTTAAAGTTCTTGCTGACGGTGAAATAGGCTTGATTGATGGGGGCCGGCAGAATGCCGCTCGCGGGAATCGCCGGCAGTTGTGCAGCCGGGAAGCCGTTTTGGAATGTCGCCGATTGACCCGTATTCAGCACCGCCGGTACATAGGTGCTCAGCCCGTTATATACGTTGTTCGCGCGCACCGGATAATTGTAGGCGTAGTTGTTGTCTGGAAACGGCGTGTAGCTGATGCCGAAACCCGCCCGGAAGACGGTCGATTCCGTCAACCGGTAGGCTGCTCCGAAGCG
>DATHIZ010000597.1:0-4837 GCA_035316385.1 Bryobacteraceae bacterium
TCACCAGCAGCTTGTCATATAACGCGACCTCTTCGGTATTGCGCTGCGTTTGGAAATAGGAATCCGCCAGCACAAGCGCGGTACTCGTATAGTCCGGAGATTTTGGGTTGCGCTCCAGCCAGCCAGGAACCAGCCGGGTGATGGCATCGTGCTTTCCGTATACCGCATACGCCGCGAATAATTTTGCTTCAAGGGTTGGTAGTTGGATCGCCGTGGGGCTTTCCCGCCGCAGCCGCTCCAGCAAGCTCGACGCCAACCCGCGATGGAAATAGGCGATCGCGGTTTGCGAAGCGGTTTGATATTCAAACTGCGGGAAGGTTGTATTTAACGCCAGCGAAGCGATGCCATTGAGAAATCCGGGATGGCGGTCCATCGTGCCAATGTTTTGGTACAGGCTCAGGTCGCGCGCGCCGAATTGCAGCGGTTGTTCGGGCACATCCAGGAGCAAGGAAATCAGGGATCCCAAGGCCATGTCTTTGTCTTGCTTAGCAGCGGACGGGAGTTCGTACAAAAGGTAATAACAGCGGGCCGATTCATCGTAATCCGCCACTCGTTCGAAAAGCGGAGCCACGGTTTTTAAGTCGTCGGCGGACCAAGCATAATTCGCGGCTTTCCGTCTGGCTTGCAGTTCCAACAGCTGCTGATCGGCCAGCTCGCGTTTCGATTGTTGTTCGTAATAGAAGAACAGGCGCAATGCCGGGTCCAACGCGGTTGTATCGGCGGCCGCCTTCGCGCGTGCTTCCGCTAGAAAGACGCGCAGTTGATGCGCACTGACAAGCAATTGAAAATAATTGCTCCGCAGATCTTCTGACCAGAGTGGCGTAAAACGAGCGGCATAGATGGCTAGGGCAGCGTTCGCGCCTTGTTCTATTCCGGCTAGTTCCGAGTCGAATTGCATGCTCAGCCGCAAGTCATCCGGGAACGCCGTCCGCGCGCGTGCGGCGACGTCCCGCGCGGCTTGGGAGTTCTTCTCTTTCACCAGCGCATGGAACAGCCCGAGATAAGGCTCGCTCCGCTGAGGGTAGCGGGCGATCCATGCTTCGTAAATCCCGTTGCGCACGGTGTCAGGTAAATTCGCTTCCGAATAGACAGCAAGCGCTCGCTCAAAGGCTTGCCAGGAGGGTTGCCCGGGCTCCGGCTGGAAACGGTTCCGGGTTGCGGTCGCGATCTTGCCGGCCTGCAGAAGCGCGCTTATTTCGCTGCTATATCGAATGCGGCGATGATAGAAATCAGCCAGGTTGCGCCAAGCCGCGGCTCGATCGGAGCTAAGGGTCAGGGCTTGTTTCCAATCCGCCTCGGCAGCGATAAAATCCAATTGCTGCTCGTCTGCCTGCGCCCGCAGTTCATACAAATTCCCCTGCCGCGGGGTCTTTTGAATCAGCGCGCTGACCTGTGCGCGCGCTTCGACAGGAGGCCGCCGCGCCAGTACGGGCCCTCCCGGCAACTCCATCGCACGGTACAGAGCCGATTCCAACGTGCTGGCGCCGATCACGTTTTCCGCCCACGATGTTAACGCCGCGCGCAGCCAGAAGAGATTCCCGCCGAGAACCACCAAAAAGCAGACCAGCAGCGCCTTACGGTAGTATTTCAATCGGCACCTCCTGATGGCTCACGTTGTGCGCGATATCTTCCGCCGTGACGTGAATCGAATAGCGTCCCGCGGGCAGCGAAGCCGGCACGGTTAGAACTCCGGTGTTCGACTTCTTCGAATCATTCCACTTCAAATAGAGCGGAGAGGCTCCATACAATTGCGCAGTCAACGTACGTGTGGTTTGTGACGCTTGGACGTTCAACGTCAATTGCTCACCGGCATGCACGCGAGCGGAATTTAAATGTACGCGCACAACCGGCGGATGGCTCGATATCACAAACGTTTTTTGTTCGCGGTAAACATGCCCTTCGCGATCCCTTAAAATGAGGCGCACCGTGTGAACGCCATCGGCCAAGTCATCGGGCGCTACAAAGCGTGTTTGCCAAATGTCTTCCGCTTTCAGATAGTGCAAAGCGCCGACCGGCCCGAACGGAAACAGAGCGATTAGCGAAACTATGGACGGATCAGTGCGTACTCGCAAAACCGGATCGCCCGGACGAATCAGCCGGGGCCGCAACAGTGCGCGCGGAGCCGCCAGAAACGAAGTGTACGGCGTCACGAATTTGTACTTGCGCGACAAACGAATCACTTCCTCAATGCTGGCTTTGTCCTCGCCTTCACGATCGATTTTCTCGAGTAGCGCATCCACTCGCGCCCGCGCCCAGGTTGCCGGAAGATACACATGCGCCGTCTCGATGGCCGGCAATTTCACATGAGCCGCCATGCGTTTTGCCGAAGCCGACACGGTAAAGTCAGCGTCACCAGGCTGGTTATATTGTCCTACCCAGGAAGCGCGAGCACCTGGAAAATTATCCTGTCCGAGACGGTAAATCAGATTGGCGGCGGCTTTCGGCGTAACGGTCAGTTGCACACGGTCAAGCGGCGCCAAGCCTATCTTACGGATGAACGCGGCCAGTTTGAAGTCGAGCGGCTCGGCCGAGCCCACCTGCTCAAAAACACCGTTATGGGCTGAGATACGCCGCATCAGCCGCACATCGGCATCGTCGCCGATAGCGAGCGAATAAAGACCGGGGCGCTGCGCGGCGGGCAGGGAAGACCAGGTTTTTTCGAGCCAGGCCTCGAAGCGTTTGGAAGAAACAAAGCCCTCGGTCGGTTCACCGTCGCTCAACAAGACAACGTAGCTGTCTGGTGGATTGCCCTGTGGGGCCTGTTCGAAAGCGGCGGTAAAGGCCTGCTGCAGATTGGTTCCACCGCGCAAGCGCGACGCCTTCACGAAGTCCAGAGCCTTGGCAACGGCGGCGGGAGTCGCAGCCACCGCGTTCGGGCTGAAGCGCTCGGCGGCCGAGTTAAAGGTCACCACGTTGAATGTATCCGCGGCCTTCAAGGCTCGCAACGTGGCCTCCAGCGCCTGGAAACTGCGTTCCAGCTTCTCCCATTGCATGGAGAGCGACGTATCAAACAAGACCACTACCGAGCGCGGCGCGGAAGCCGCCGGCTTGTCACCGCCGGGCAGTAGCGCCGAAGCTTCAAAGAATCCCGGCTCGCCTTTTTCGCCTGTTCGGTAGGCCTGCACGTTCACTGCCTGTTGATCCCGCGCTTTGTAAGAGAGCGAGAAATTGTCGTTCAAAAGTACATTTGTACCTTCAAAAAATGCCCGCACCAAATGCCCGGTCTGCGTGGAAATGGTAAGCGGAAAGAGCTTTGCCGGTGAGCGGAATTCGAAAATACTTTGCGGGTCTTTCAGCTCGATGGACAGCGAAAAGTTGGCAACCGCTTGCGGCGCATAGGTGACCGGTTTGAGCGGCAAGACGAATCCGGCGGCCAGTTGCGTCATGGGCACGTTCTGGCGATATTCCGCCTCCAGGCGTTTGTAGCCGAACGGCGGAATCGGCGCAATCTTTACCGCAAATTCACTGGAATGGCGTGCCTCACCCGGTCCTTCGCTCTCGGTAATTTCGCCCGATTCGAGCAAACCCGGGTCAAGGGATTCATTGCGAATCCGAGCGTATAACTCGGAAGCGCGTTTGCGCTCCAAAATAACACCGGGGATGCGAGTGACATCATCCCATACGGCGAAGTCCGAAACCGCCGCCCCATCCGGCAGGGCCAAGGTGTAGGTTCCCTCCAAGACGCCGGCCATTTTGTTATGGAACACTTCCTGCAGATGCACTGTTGCGTGTCCGTTATCGATGAGCACCTTGATGAACATCGAATCGATGGCGAGTATCGCGGCGTCAGGCGACGTCCGGCCGGAAGGAATAATCACGCCGCTATCGGCCCTGGCGCACCTGCCTGCGAAGAGCGCCAAGAGGACTGTCAAAAGACCGCAGTGAAAGCGTTTCATGGCAGCAGCATCTGCTCCGGTACTTTGGCGAGGCCGTTGTCGGTTCCTATGTAGAGAAAAGTGCCGTCGGCCGCCAAAGCTGTGACGTTGAGCGAGGGCAAACCCGCTTCAATGAATTGCCAGCGCTCCTGTCCCCGGCGCTGGACAGCCAAACCGCGGCCCGCCGTGCCGGCATAAACAGCGCGGCTGGTGACCAGCATGGCGTTCGGACTGATCTCCACGCGCCGTCCCAAAAACTCCCGGAAAGTCTGTACATCGAAGCGTTCATCCACGCGAATCACCCCAGATCCGTACGTCCCCAAATAGAGATCTTTTCCCTGCACGGCGGATGACGTGATCCAATTTTGCCGGAGACCGGAGTTGGCGGTCGTAAAACTTGCCTGCACCAGTCCGTTCTTGAGCAGAGACACGCCGCCCAGCGTTCCCGCCAGCAGCGTATCGCCGGTTTGGGCCAGCGTATAGACGTGATTATTTACGAGGCCCTGAAACGCATACACACTGGAAATGGAAGGCCCGTCCAGGAAGCTGATTCCCGCCGGCGTGGCGATTACCGTGGATGATCCGCCTTCTGCTGTCCGTCGAAAAAGAAGATCGGTGACGTGGCTGGAGATGAGGCCGCTCTTGCTGTTGATGACGTGGCGCGGATGGCCGCCGGCATCAAACACTGCCAGCCCGTTGGCGGTAGCGACAAGAATGTTGCCGCTCACGGGGTCCTGCTTAATGCGATTCACGCAAAACAGCACATCGTCTTCAAAATGAACCGTCGCGGCTTGTCCGGGACCCGGCAGCACGTCCACGCCGCGATCGAAGTAGCCGATCCACAGACGGTGCTGTGCATCAACCTGTAGAGCCGCAATATGCCCGCTGGTTAAACTGGCGGGCGGAGCCGCAATGACGTCTTCGCCTGTCGCAAGGCGCCGTACGCTCCGGGCGAAAACGGC
>DATHIZ010000598.1:0-18752 GCA_035316385.1 Bryobacteraceae bacterium
GATTCCGCAAAAGCTGATCCGGCAACAGACGGCGAAGCGGCCGCGCCGTCAGCCGTGGTGGCGCCGGTGGTCCGCGAGAATCTGTCGAGCACCCTGAAGGTCGCGGGTCAGTTTGAAGCCTTTCAGGATGTGGACCTCCACGCCAAAGTGTCGGGTTACATCCGCCGCATCAACGTCGACATCGGCGATCGCGTGCGAACCGGCGCTGTCATCGCCACCTTGGAGATCCCGGAGCTGGACGCGCAAGTCGCCGGCGCGCAGGCTCAGGTCAGGCATAGCCAATCTGAAATCGGCCGCGCGCAAAGCGAGGTCACGCGGGCCGAAGCGAACCATACCGCTCTCCACCAGGCATTCACGCGCCTGGACCAGGCATCCAAACAGCGTCCAGGATTAGTTGCCCAGCAGGAATTGGACGACGCTCTCGCCAAAGACCAGAACTCCGAGGCGCAGATCGACGTCGCCAAGGCGGCGCTCGAGGCCGCCCGGCAGCAACTCGGCATCTCTCAAGCCGACGACCAGCGCGTCCATGCCCTCTCGAGCTATTCCGTCGTGACCGCGCCGTTTGATGGCGTCGTCAGCAAACGGTACGCCGACACGGGCTCCCTCATTCAGGCCGGCACCGCGTCTAATACACAATCCATGCCGGTAGTGAGACTCGCTCAGAGCGGACTGCTGCGGCTGCGCATGCCGGTGCCGGAAGCCGATGTCCCGTTTATTCAAGAGGGCGGGGAAGTGCAGGTTCGGGTTCAAGCTACCGGCAAGACATTTACCGGGAAAATCATTCGCTTCACCCGCGCTCTCGACACGTCTACCCGAACCATGCTCGTGGAAGTGGACGTTCCCAATCCCAAACTGACCCTGAGTCCAGGCATGTACGCCGAGACAGTCATTTCCCTGCAACAGCGGAATCACATTCTGACCATCCCGTCGCAGGCGGTCGTGCAAGACGGCACTCAATCGTACGTGCTCACTTTGGACGGCACAAATAAGGTGCAAAAGAAAACCGTCACCTTGGGCATTCAAGGCTCCGACAGGACTGAAATTGTCAGCGGCCTTTCCGCCGGTGAATCGGTGATCGCCTCGGGGCAGGTGAATTATCAATCGGGCGAGACAGTGCGTCCGCGGCTGCTCTCCATCACCATGCCGCCGCAAGGAGGGAGCCGTTAGTGTCTACCTTCTCAATCAAATATCCCTTCTTTATCTTGATGGCCTGCCTGATCGTCATTGTGGTCGGCGTCACTACCGTCACGCGCATGTCTGTGGATTTATTCCCCGAAGTCAATATCCCCGTCGTGGTCGTGGCCACCTTCTATTCGGGTATGCCGCCGCAGCAGATCGAATCCGACATCACCAATAGCTACGAACGCTTCTTTACTCTGGGCAGCGGAATCGACCACATCGAATCGCGCTCGCTGCCGGGTGTAAGCCTGATCAAAATCTTCTTCCAACCTGGAACGGATGCCAACGCCGCAGTCAGCAACATATCGAATTTGGCGATGGCCAACCTGCGCCGTCTGCCGCCCGGCACTCTGCCGCCTGTCGTGCTGAAGTTTGATGCCGCTAACCTGCCGGTCTGCCTGATTACCCTCAAAGGCCGGGGTCTGAACGAAACGCAGCTCAAGGACCTCGCCCAATTTACTGTGCGCAACCAGGTTGCGAATGTACCTGGTGCTTCGGTGCCGCAGCCTTATGGCGGACGCTACCGCCAAATCATGGTCTATGTCGACCCCTTGAAACTGGAAGCGCACCAGATGAGTGTCATGGATGTAGTGACGTCGCTCAATGAGTCGAATCTCATCCTGCCCGCCGGCGACGTCCGCATTGGTCCCAAGGACTACAACATCTATACGAACAGTCAGGTTCCCGTGGTGGACGAAATCAATGACCTACCCCTAAAGACCGTCGGAGCCGCCTCCGTTATGGTGTCGGATATTGGGCACGCGGAAGACGCCGGGCAGCTTCAGACCAACGTCGTGCGCGTCGACGGACAGCATTCCGTTTACATCCCGGTCTTAAAACAAGGCGGCAACTCGAACACCATCACCATCGTCGATGGCGTAAAGGAAGCCGTCGCCCATTTACTCGACATTCCGAGAGTCCTCAGCACCGATGTCGTCTTTGACCAGTCCGTGTTTGTGAAGATCGCCGTCAAGAACGTCATCAATGAAGGCGCCATCGGCTTGTGCTTGACTGCGCTGATGATCCTGCTCTTTCTGGGCAACGTCCGCGCAACAATCGCCGTGCTCCTCTCCATCCCGATTTCCTGTCTTGCCACATTCCTCGGATTGAATCTCGGCGGCAGTTCCATCAACACGATGGTGCTGGGCGGCTTGGCGCTCGCCCTCTCGCGTCTTATTGATAATTCCGTAGTGGTGCTCGAAAATATCTTCCGCCACATGGAAATGGGAGAAACCTCCGTCATCGCGGCCGAGCGCGGCGGCAAAGAAGTACAGCTCGCGGTGCTCGCCGCAACGTTCAGCACGTGCATCGTTTTCTTCCCGGTTGTGCTGCTCTATGGCGTCAGCAAATACCTCTTCACCGCTCTGGCGTTGGCCGTGGTGCTCGCGCTGTTTGCCTCCTACATGGTCGCCATGACGGTTGTCCCGCTCTTCTGCGCCACGTTTATTAAGATGGAACACCACGAGGAAGGGAAAGAAAAGCGCAGTACCTTTCGCGCCGTGGTGAAAGGCTTCAACGCCGCCTTCCAAAAGGTCCAGACTGCCTATGAGAAGGCCATCACGAAATGTTTGGAAGTTCCGCTGCTCGTTGTCGTGGTTTTCAGTGTCTTCGTCCTTCTCAGCTTTACCCTCTATCCCTTGCTCGGCAAGGCATTCTTCCCAAGAACGGACCCCGGTCAGTTTGTTGTGAACGTGAAAGTCCCTGCGGGTACGCGCATTGAGCTGACTGACCAGTACATCGCCGCGATGGAGCAGGACATTCGAAAAGTAGTTACTCCTGCCGACTTGAACATGATCGTCTCGAACATCGGCATCACCCCCGATCTTTCCGCCATCTACACCTCCAATTCGGGCATGCACACGGCATTCATCCAAGTGAGCTTACACGAAGAGCATAAGATCGGCAGTTACGCCTACATGGAACGCGTCCGGCGGAAGTTGACTGACGATTTTCCCGACGTGGCCACTTACTTTCAGGCCGGCGGATTGGTTGATTCCGTCGTCAATCAGGGCAAGCCCGCGCCCATAGACATTCAGATAGGCGGAAACAACCTGCGGCAATCTTACGCAATTGCCCAATCCGTCGCCGGCAAATTGCGCAGGCTCGCATCGGTCAACGATGTGCTCATTCCACAGGATCTCGATTATCCCGGCCTGGAGTTGACCATAAATCGCGAGCACGCCGGCCTGCTCGGCATCTCGCCCCATTCGGTCGTGAATAACGTCATTACCGCGTTGACTTCGGACGGAGTCATCGCGCCCAGCTTCTGGGTCGATCCGCACACCGGCAACAACTACATGCTTACCGTGCAGTACCCCGAAACCCAGATTCAAACCTTGACTGACTTTAAGCAAATACCATTGCGCTCCGCGGGTAGCCGCAACACGACACCCCTGGAATCGCTGGCCGACATTAAACAAATCGACACCCCGACGGAAGTCGATCATTACCAGCTCCGCCGCCAGTTCGACATTTATGTCATGCCGAAAAAAGAAGATCTGAGCCGGGCTTCCGGCGACGTGCAAGCGGTGCTTTCCAAGCTGTCAAAACCATCCGGCGTCACCGTCAATGTGCGCGGATCTGTTCTGGACATGCGGGAGTCGTTCTCCAGCTTTGGCATCGGTTTAATTCTCGCGGTTGTGCTGGTCTACCTGATCCTGATGGCGCAGTTCGCATCGTTCTCCGATCCGTTCATCATCTTGTTGGCGGTCCCGCCCGGATTGTCCGGCGTGCTCATCTTCCTGCTGATTACCGGAACCACCTTGAATGTGATGTCTCTGATGGGCGTAGTCATGATGACGGGCATCGCCGTTTCAGACAGCATCTTGATCGTTGAATTTGTCGGCACATTGCGCCGCGATGGGCTTCCGTTGAAGCAGGCGCTGGCCGAAGCCTGTAAAGTGCGTTTGCGCCCCATCTTGATGACCACGCTGGCGACCATTTTGGGCCTGATTCCGATGGCCCTAGCCTTGGAGCCTGGCAGCGAACAGTATGCGCCGCTCGCCCGCGCCATTCTCGGCGGCTTGACCGTATCGGGAATAGTGACGGTGTTCCTGGTGCCCAGCGCGTACCTGTTGATGCATAGAAAGGAGGAAATGTAGCATGCACCGCGTATTTTTGAGTTTCGCGTTCCTTACGTTTGCCTCGTGGGCCGCGCCCGCACCCACGCTTCTCACGCGGCAAGAGGCCGAGCAAATTGCCTTGAAGAATAATCCTCGTCTCCAAGTCAGCCAGCTGCTTTCCAAAGTGCAAAACCAGGTCGTGCGCGAAACGCGCGCGGGCGAGTTGCCGGACCTTGCCGGAAATTTCACCGCCTTGGACGCTATCCAAGGCAGCAGGCTTGCATCCGGTGGATTGCCTTCGTCATTACTGCTGACGCACGTCGGGGCAGGCGTTCAATTGAGCCAGCTACTTACTGATTTCGGCCGCACGCGCAATTTAGTAGCCTCGGAAAAACTCAGGGAGAAGGCGCGCCTGGCCGATGTCACCGCCAGCCGCGAAGACATTGTACTCGCGACGGATCAGGTGTTCTTCACCGCCATCGAAGCACAAGCCACGCTGCGCGTAGCGGATCAAACAGTCGACGCCAGGCAATCACTGGTAGATCAGGTCACCGCGCTCGCCGCCGCAAAACTAAAATCCACTCTCGATCTGAGCTTCGCGAAAGTGGATTTGTCGCAAGCCAAGCTGCTGCAACTCGATGCCCGCAACAACCTCGATTCCGCCAAGGCATCGCTAAACGCCGTGCTTGGCTATGACAAGCAAGTGGACTATCAACTCGTGGAAGACGCCGAAGGCCTGCCAGCTCTTCCGCCCAATCCCGATACGCTCATCGACACGGCCATCCAAAACCGGCCCGATCTCCAATCCCTACACTTCACCGAAGAGGCAGCCCAGAAATTCAGCCGCGCCCAGCATGATCAGTCTCGTCCCACCGTCAGCGCCATCGCCGCGGTAGGAGCCACGCCGGTGGGTTCCAACCAATATTTCAACTCAAACTGGTACGGAGCGGCAGGACTCAACGTCACCATTCCCATCTTCAACGGCTTTCGTTACTCGGCGCAAGCCGCCGAAGCCGATCTCCAAGCCAAAGCCGTGGCCGAGCGCGGACGTGACTTGCGCAATCAGATTTTCCGCGACGTCCGGACGGCCTGGCTAAACGCCAACACCGCCTTGCAGCGAGTGACCGTAGCGGGAGAACTGCTGGCGCAAGCCAACTCGGCCCTCGACCTCGCGAAGACCCGCTACCAACTGGGTCTGAGCTCTATCGTCGAACTCAGCCAGGCCCAACTGCAGCAAACCCAAGCCGCCATCGGCGACGCCAACGCGCGCTCGCAATACAGCTTCGCAATCGCCACCTTGCAATTCCAAACCGGCGAAACCCGCTAAACCCCGCACCTATAATCTGGGCTGTATGTCGGACGTGGCGGGAACGCCGTTGGCCAGTCGGCGGCTAATCAAGCGCGCAGCGCGCCCTTGGCTAATCCCAGCACCGTATTCCAGGCGTGGCCAGGCACATGCTGCAGGTCCTCGAGAACGGTTTGCATGGCCGACAGGAAATAGTCGATGTCTTCTCGCGTAATGGTCAGGGGCGGAAGAAACTTGATCACTTCCGTGTGATAGCCGGCCACCTGAGTAAGAATCCGGTGGTCGTGCAGCAGCGGCAGTACAATCATCTGGCTGAACACGCCGAAATTCAGGCGGTGCAGCGCATCCCATGCGGTCTTCAATTTCAGCGAATGTTCGGGGCGCTTAAAATCGATGCCAAACATAAGCCCCTGCCCGCGCACCTCGAAAACAAAGGGGCAGCTTTTACCAATTTCGGTCAACTGTTCGATGGCATAATCCCCAAGCTCCGCCGCATTCTCCACCAGCTTGTCTTCTTCCATCACATGCAGCGTGGCGAGCGCTGCCGCCATAGCCATATCGTTCTGTCCGAAGGTATTGGAGTGCACCACGGAGCGCTCCATGCCGTCAAACACCGTATCCATCACATGGGGCGTCGTGATGACCGCGCCCACCGGGACATAGCCTCCTGACAGCGCTTTCGCCGCGCAGACAATATCCGGTTGCACTTCTGGCCAGTGCTGGTAGCTGAACCACTTGCCGGTTCGCCCGATTCCGCATTGCACTTCGTCGGCAACCAGCAGCGCGCCGGCCTTCCGGCACAGCCTTTGCGCCTCAGCCAGGTAGCCGTCTGCGGCCACGTCGCAGCTCTTGCCTTGCACTGGCTCAATCACAAAGGCAGCTACATCCTTCCTTGAGAGCGCCTTCTCAAGAGCGGCGATATCGTTGAACGGTACTGCGTCCGTGCCCGCGATGAGCGGGCCGAACCGCTCACGAAAAAACTCCGCGCCATTTAGCGCCAAAGACCCGGTACTCAAGCCGTGAAAGGCATGATCGCAATAAACGATGCGCGGCTTGCCGGTAACGCAGCGGGAGAACTTGATCGCCGTTTCAACCGTCTCTGTTCCGGAATTGCAGAAGAACACGCGCGAGAGGGTCTGACCGTTAGTCCCGGCCGTGTAACTGGTCAACTTCTCCGCAACCAATCCCGCCAGCAGGGAACAATCCATCCGGACCAGGTTCGGCATCTCGCGCGACAGGATTTGCTCCAGAATCGTCCTCACTTTGGGGTTGTTGCGGCCGAGCGCGAAGACGCCCCAGCCGGTCAGCAGGTCAAGATACCGGTTGCCCTCGGCATCGTATAGATAGCTCCCCTCACCCCGGACGTAAGCCTTATCGAATCCGATCGTGCGCAGCATTTTGACGAACGCCGGATTGATGTATCGGGAATGCAGCTCGTATTGCCGGCCGCGCTGTGTGTCGAGCCACTCAAGGAAATTAGGTTTCATTAGAAGGCGGCGGTCGGGAAGGCATTGCGCCTGCGACGACGGCCCTATTAGATGATCGCAGGTAACTTTGAGTGGTGCTTCCTTCAACCGAACAAAGTAACCGCGCCTAGGCGGGAATTACCAGCTTCTGCCCAACCTGAACGTTATCCGGATTTGCCAGCTGGTCACGGTTGGCTTCAAAGATCTTAGGGTATTCGTTTGCGTTGCCGTAGAACTCCTTCGCAATCTTCGAGAGTGTGTCGCCGGACTTCACCGTGTAACTGCGGGACGCCGATGAGCCACCCACGGCAGCGGCGGCTGCTTGGGGTGGGGATGTTGCAATGCTGGGATCAACAGTCAAGTCGCATGTCACATCGCTGAAGCTTGCGTCTGCCGACTTGATCTGATTCCAGACGTCGTTCTTGCTCTGTTCGGAGGGCGCAATACCCTGAAGGAAGAGTTTGTTTTCCTGTACATGCAGATGCGTAAGCCGTACGCCTTTCTGCCGGATCGTTTCGAGTGCCGCGTGGTACTTGTTCTTGAGTTCTTCTAATCGGTCCATGGTCTGTTGGATGCGACACCGGAAAAACTGTTGCGTATGATGGTTCGGGCACGCACTTTCAAAAGAGGTAAAACAAAGACATGGCACTCTCAGCACGAAACCAATTACCCGGAATTGTCGAAAGCGTTCACCTCGGCGAAGTGATGGCTCATATCGTAGTGAAGGTCGGAAACAACCTCATCGAGAGCCTCATCAGCCGGACCAGCGCGGAAGAGCTAAAACTCACGAAGGGCGATGCCGTTCGCGTTGTGGTGAAATCCACCGAGGTCATGATTCAGAAAGACTAAGATCCCAGTCGAGCCACCTAGCTTCATTTTTCGAACATTCAAAACACCGAAACAAAGCCGGAAGCGTAAGCGACCACGATGTTCCATTACTCACGAACGCTCTATATTCGTAGTGCGTTCGGCACTGAATCACTTTGCAGATCTCGGGCTGAGTGGATGTTGGGTACAACTGAAACACTCGGCTCTGTGGCAGTAAGAAATTGCACGGAAGGGACATGCGGAATGCATTGCCAGACCTCTCGCAATCTGCTGTCCCGCCGCCAATTCCCCGCACCTTTTTGAAAATTCAAACCCATTACCGCTTCGTTCGGTAAAATCCCTCGGCTCTCCGCTCTCCGCGTAAACCGCCGCCCCGGTCTCTCCATAGTGACTAAATAAAAAAATCTTTCTTCCCGCCCGCAATCAATGCGTTACATGCAATCGGGCCGTCTGCCTTGCACACCCCGCTGCGAAAGTAACGCACAGAAGGCAGCATGCATCCAGACGAAGATTCCGAACCCGGCCCCTCCACCGGGCCCCGCACGCCCGCCGGCAAAGCCGTCTCCTCCATGAACCGCCTCACGCACGGCTGCCGTTCGGAGAAAGTGATCCTCCGTCATGAAGATCCCGCCGAATACACGGCCATCATTGAGGATTGGTATCACCAATACAACCCGCAAACCCCCGCCGAACGCTTACTCGTGAACGAAACCGCGCACGCCCAGTGGTTCCTCCTGCGCAACCAACGCCGTTTCGACGAAGTCGAATACGAAAAGAACATGAATTTCCGCAACTGGACGGAAGATCAAAATCACGAATACGCGCTCGCCCTGCGCTACAAAACTGCCGCTGAACGCGCCTTTCTGCGCTGGTTCAAAGAGCTCGAAAGCTACTATGCCCGCGTTGAGCGCAAACAACGCCAGGACCGCCCGGCGCTCGCTCCATCCCCGGCCCCAGCCCGGAAGCCGCCGCACAATCCGCCTCCGCCATTTCCCGCCAAAGACGTACCGGCGATGTGCCCCAATCTCGATTCACCGGTTGGTCATGAAAGCTTTCCATAATAGAGGCACATGTCTTCCCGTCCACTGCCGGTTCTGGCATTAAACTGCGGCTCTTCCTCACTCAAGTTCGGAGTCTATTCCACGGGCGCAAAGGGTGGGTCCATTTTGAGTGATCTTACAAACAGTGATCTCGGAAACCAAGTGAACTCAATCCAAGAAGGCGAAGCCGAAGAAATCGGCCATAGCGGCGCCACTCCCGATCACGCTACTGCGCTGCGGCAGACTCTCGAATCGCTCGAGCAAGGCGGGTTGAAAGAGTTCAGCGCGGTCGGCCATCGCCTGGTTCACGGCGGCCCGCACCTTCGCGAACACGCCCGGCTAACTGCGGAAGTATCTCAAAAGTTGCAGGCCGCCGTGGAATTTGCCCCACTTCACCTGCCGGCTGCGCTCGCTGTGATAGATGCCATCGAAAAGAAACTGCCCGGCATCCCCCAGGTCATCTGCCTGGATACCGCCTTTCACCGCCACATGCCCGATGTCGCCAAAACGCTGGCGCTGCCCGCTGACGTACGCGCGCTGGGCGTCGAACGCTTCGGTTTCCATGGCCTGTCGCTCGAGTCGATCCTGGCGCAGCTCCATCCCGTGCCGCATCGGCTGGTGGTCGCCCACCTTGGCAACGGGTCCAGCATCACCGCGATTCGCAATGGACAATCGATCGACACCAGCATGGGTCTTACGCCCACCGGCGGCGTGATGATGGGCACGCGCTGCGGCGATCTGGATCCGGGCGCCATCCTATATCTCATGCGCCACCTGCCTGCCGGCGCGGACAAGCTGCAAGACCTGGTCGACCACAAATCGGGTCTGCTGGGCATTTCCAGCAAGGCCAGCGACGTCCGCGAGCTCCTGGCGGCGCGCGCGAGTGACCCCCAGGCAGATCTGGCGCTGCGCATGTTCTGCTATCAGGTGAGAAAGACCGTTGCGTCCATGGCCGCCGCGCTGGGCGGTCTCGACGCGCTCGTCTTTACTGGCGGAATTGGCGAACATGCGCATCCGGTCCGGGATGAGATTTGCCGCGGGCTGGCCTTCCTGGGCCCTCACACCACGCAGGTTCTGCCGGCGCAAGAGGACCTGCAAATTGCCCGGATCACTTCCCGGTTATGCCCAGCCGAGGCGGCCGCTTGCCCCGCGTGAATTTGCCCAATGTTGCGCGCGATTCGGCAATCCCTAAATAAGCCGTCCCGCCGAAATAAACCCCCCCGTAAAGGGGAAGCACCAGGCAGGCCAGCAAAATGGGATGCGTGGCCGGCACGGTTCCCAGGGCCGATTTGATCCAATAGGCGAGCGCCGCTCCCGCAAAAGCCACGGCCCACAGCCGTCCTGTGAAGCCCGCCGCCAGCGGAGTGGTGCCAATCCGCTTGGCCAGCGCATGCCGGAGCAGGGCAAACTCCACCCAACCGGCGATTCCCGCCGAAGCCGTCAGCCCCGCCGCGCCCCAGCGCTGCTCAATGCCCAGCCAGCCCGGCAGCGGCAGGGCAAACAGTAGGCCCAGGCCGATGGTCAACGCCACCCGGATCACGGCGAAGCGCAGCGGCGTTCGAGTGTCCAGCAGCGCGTAGAACGTAGACGAGTACAGCCGTCCCAGCGAGCTGGCCAGCAGGCCAACCGCCGAACCAGCCAGAATGGCCCAAACGTAAACCGCGTCGGCATGCTTGAAAAGTCCGCTCTGGTAAAGCGCCGCGGCTAGTACGTCTCCCAGCACCAGAAACGCTACCGCCGAAGGAACAATGAAGAACGCAATGCGCCGCAAGCCGGCGGACAGGCGGCCCCGCAAATAGACCGCCACTTCCTCCGTGCTGCCCGTGGCGCTCGAAAGCGCGGGCAGTTCGGCCGCTGAGACCGACATGCTGAACAGGCTGATGGGCAGCGTCGCAATCACTTGGCCGTACCCGATAGCGGCCACCGCTCCCAGGGGCAGCCAGCTTGCGATCATCTGGTCCACGTAGGCGCTGATCTGCACCACGCCGCGGCTCAAGAAGATTGGGCCGAAATTCCGGAACACCGTGCGAACGTGCTTGGAATCGAAATCCAGCGCGGGACGGAACTTGGGAAGAAATCCCATCACCTTGGGCACTTGCACCAGGAATTGCAGCGCGCTGCCCAGCACGAAGGCCCAGGCAACCTCCACCACAAGCCGGTCCGCCCCGGTCCGTTGCCCGAAAAATATCGTGGCCGCCACCACCGTGAAATTCAGCACTACCGGCGCCAGGTAGGAAAGCAGGAAGCGCCTGTGGCTGTTCAGCACCCCCAGGCACCACGCGCTCATTACCATTAACCCCGTGCCTGGGAACAGGATCCGAACCAGGTGGATGGTAAGCTCGCGCTTCTCGCCTTTGAAGCCAGGGGCGATCAGGTCTATAAGCGAAGGGGTCAGAATCACGCCAAGCAGCACCAGGACGGCGCAGACCAGCCCCAGCACCGCGAACACGGCGGAGGCCAGGTCTTCCGCCTCTTCGTCGTCGCCCAAGGCCCGCAATTTGGCATAAACGGTGACGAAAGAGGCCGACAGCACGCCCTCGCCAAACAAGTTACTCAAGAGGTTGGGAATGCGAATTGCTGCTCGAAACGCGTCTGCAACAAAGGATTCCACGCCGAAGTAATGCCCGATCACCCGTTCCCGAACCAGCCCGGTCAAGCGGCTGCCCAGAATGCCCGCGGCAACTAAGGAAGACGCGCCCAGGACCGCTGGTTTCTTGGGGTCGCTATGGCTGGGAATGCGGATGCGAACTTGCAAATGGGGCTGCTATCGGGTCAGACTTCTGTAAATGTAGCAATTATCTCGAATGCGAGTCCCGTTCTCGCGCATCAATAGAACTGTTAGGAGTTTACGGAGTTTTGACGAAACCAAATTACCCGGCCCTTATAGTAACTGTTGGCCTATTGGCGGCGTCATCTCTTGGCGCGCAGTCGGCAGCTAAGAAACCGCCCGCGGTGCCTAATCCCACCAAGATGGACGTGCTGAAGCAGCTCAGCGCGTCGTTCGAAGAGATCTCCCAGCGCTCCGGGCGGGCTGTCGTTCAAATCTTCGTACGGAGCTATGTAACCTCGTCTGAAAGCGCGGAGAGTACCAACGAACTGTTGACGGCGGAGAACAGCAGCGGCTCGGGCATCATTCTCAGCCCCGATGGCTATATCTTGACGAACGCCCATGTGGTAAAGAGCGCCCATTCGGTCAAAGTGCAATTGAATGTCAGAGCCGAGGCCGAGGCGCGGGAGGGTGGCGACAAGACCTACAACCGGCCCGTCGCGGGAACGCTCGTGGGCGTCGATCGCGACAGTGATCTTGCCCTCATTAAAATTGAGAAGACGAACTTGCCTTACTTGACCTTTGGCGACTCCGAGGAACTGAAGCAAGGGCAGATTGTAATGGCCCTTGGAAATCCCCTTGGGCTCGATAATTCGGTGAGCATGGGTATCGTGAGCGCCGTGTCGCGCCAGATCAAACCGGACGACACCATGGTCTATATTCAAACCGACGCACCCATCAATCCTGGCAACAGCGGAGGTCCGCTGCTCGACACGGACGGGCATGTGGTCGGCATCGACACGTTGATCTTCACTCAATCGGGCGGGAGCGAAGGCATAGGGTTTGCCATTCCCAGCAACATCGCTCAGCAGGTGTACACGCAGTTGAAAGCCAAAGGGCATGTGGACCGTGCGCAACTTGGCATTGTGGGGCAAACGATCACGCCAGAGATGGCCGAGGGCCTTTCTCTTGAGATAGACCACGGTGTCGTGGTCTCTGATGTCGAGCCGGATGGCGCGGCCGCGCACGCGGGTCTGCAGGTGGACGACATCATCGTTGGGATGAACGGAAAGCCCATGTCGAGCCTTCATCAGATGGAGGCCCATGTCTTCCGGCTCCTGCCTGGCACGACCGTTCATTTGCAGGTGCATCGCGGCGAGGCTCAGATGGATCTGCCGGTCGTCACTGAACAGCAGTCCTCCGATGCGTTGGATTCGCTGGCCGATTTGGTGGACCCGGTGAAGAACCTGGTGCCCCAATTGGGCATCGTCGGGATCGACATCACGAAAGCAGTGCTTGAGTTGATGCCCGAATTGCGGCGTCCCGCGGGGGTTGTAGTCGCGGCGCGCAAGACCAACGTGCCCTACTCCGGACCGGCATTGCAGACCGGCGACGTAATCTATTCGGTCAACCGCCAGGTTGTGAATGGCGTCTCCCAATTGCAGGACGTCATTGGAAACCTAAAGCCCGGCGCCGCCGTCGTGCTGCTGATCGAGCGTAGCGGCAAGCTGCTCTATGTGCCTTTGGCCCTGGACTGAAACACGGAATTGAAACACCTGATTGATAACTTGAAAGGGAATGAATCAAGGTCCCATATCGAGTTTTATCCGGCATCACTACCGCCATTTCAACGCAGCAGCGCTGGTGGAAGCAGCCGACGCTTACATTCGGCATCTGGATAAAGGCGGCAAGATGCTCCTCACTCTGGCCGGAGCAATGAGCACGGCGGAGTTGGGTGTTTCACTGGCGGAAATGATCCGGCAGGGTAAAGTGCACGCCGTTTGCTGTACTGGAGCGAACCTGGAAGAAGACGTTTTCAACCTGGTAGCCCACGACTTTTACGAACGCGTTCCCAATTGGCGCGATCTCCGGCCGGAAGACGAACAGGCGCTGCTGGAGCGCCACATGAACCGCGTCACCGACACCTGCATACCGGAAGAAGAAGCGATGCGGCGCATCGAAGGTGTCATCTTGCGGGAATGGACGGGCAGCGACAGCAAAGGCGAGCGCCTCTTCCCGCACGAGTTCTTCTATCGCATCCTGCAATCGCCGGACCTGCAAAAGAGCTTTCAGATCGACGTGAAGGACAGCTGGCTCTACGCCGCCATGGAGCGCAACTTACCCATGTTCGTTCCGGGCTGGGAAGATTCAACCTTGGGCAACATGTACGCCGGGCACTGCATCTCCGGCGACGTGAAGAACGTGCACACCGTCCGGACAGGCATCGAATACATGATCTCCTTGGCGGATTGGTACACCACGACTTGCAAGTCTTCCTCCATCGGCTTCTTTCAAATCGCCGGCGGCATTGCAGGCGACTTCCCCATCTGCGTAGTGCCGATGTTGCGCCAGGATCTCGAACGCGAAGACACTCCGCTCTGGGGCTACTTCTGCCAAATCAGCGACTCGACCACGAGCTACGGCTCCTATTCGGGCGCTGTTCCCAACGAAAAGATCACCTGGGAGAAGCTGAGCATCGACACGCCCAAGTTCGTCATCGAATCCGACGCCTCGATCGTCGCACCCCTGCTCTTTGCCGCTGTATTGGGCTGGTAGGATAAAAGCTGGCCGAAACAGCGGTGAGGTGGCAGAGTGGTCGAATGCGGCGGTCTCGAAAACCGTTGAACCTGCAAGGGTTCCGTGAGTTCGAATCTCACCCTCACCGCCAGAAAACAAAGGACTTGCTGCTCCTGAGCTTTCCCGATTAGAAGCTCGTTTTTGGCTCCGTGCAAATGCGAGATTCATTTCGGCTCCTTCTTGCGTTGTTTGGCGATTTGCTTCTGCAGAAAATCACCGACCAAATCGGCCGCTTGTTCGTCATCGCCGCTCATGACATGGGCATAGGTGTTCAACGTGACCGTTGCGTTCGCGTGCCCTAATCGGGCCGCTACGGTTTTAAGCGGAGTTCCCGCCGCAGCAGTTCGGAAGCATGCGTGCGCCGCAGATCATGGAAGCGGATCCCAACGGCTTTACGGCGGTCGGGTGCCCATACGCTGCCGTCCGGCATCGCCACACTAGGTCCAAATCTTGATAGTCCGGTCCGAACAGCTCTTGGTGTCTTTGCTGCTTGGATTCTTTGTTCGCGAAGAGCGTCCATGAGAATCCCCGGAAGTGTGATGGTCCGGCGCGACTTCTTCTTCTTTGGACTCTTGAAGAACACACCCTGCTTGCGAGTCTGGGAGACAGATTGATTCACCGTGAGCCGCGACTGCTCCAAACCAAGATCGCTCCAGCGGATACCAAGGATCTCGCCGCGGCGCATTCCGGTACAGAGCGCCGTCAAGATGGGCAGGAACATATCGGTCCCTTCGGCGGAGACGATGAGCCACCCCGCGCGCTCTTCCTCGACGGGCTTCATCTCGATGTCCGGCGGCCGCGGCGCCTGCACTGCATCAGCGGGATTCGTCGGCCGCAGCTGCCAGAGGACAGCCTGCTGCAACGCTCGTCGCAACAAGCGATGGATATGCAAAACGGTGCGTGTGCTCAATCCGGACTTTGTCCGCCTGTTGCCCTCCGTTCCAGCCCATGTATAGAACTCCGCAAGCTGGACCGGCTGTAACTGCGCCATCCTGACCGTTCCGAGTTTTGGATTGATATTCAAGTCCACCAGTTTCTTATAACGTTCAAACGTTTTGGGGGCAACGTTCGCTTCAATCGTGTTCAGCCAGCGCGACAAATACTCCGATAGAGTTTGTTTCGACGGTTCAATATAAGTCCCATCGCCCTTCGACTTCAGTAACTTGGTAAGCTCACTCTGCGCAGTCTTTTGCGTCTCGAACCCTCGAATCCAGCGGGGGCGACCCGCTTCCCCTGATAGAGCACGATGGCCCAACGCTTGCCGCCGGCTTTGAGTTCGTACTTGCGAACGTGTCCCCTCATCGACTTGTTGCAGACCCGACCAGGTGTCCAAGCCTTGAGATCGGTGTAATTAGCATTTGCTCCAGCGCATAGCGCGGGACCAGAATACGCTGCCGACGCGGATAGACGGGACGTCGCCGCGCGCAATGGCTTGGTAGGCAGAGATCCTCCCAATCCGAAGAATTTTTGCAACCTCTAACACGGTAAGAACGGTCGGGATTTCCTTTTTGGTTTTCAACAGATATCTCTCGACTGACTACTTCGTCTAGCGGTTCAGCCTGTTGGCTGAACCGTCTTTTCGACCAGTAACAGATTCGGGAATGCTGCCACCGCCAACAGCAGTCTGTTCATTAAAACCCCACGACCTCGTAATCTCACGGTCTGAAAAATAGAATGTTTCTCAAAATATCCTCCTCACTAACCAAGAGTCGAAAAACGGAGATTTTCGGACAACACTGACCCAAAATATTTTTAAATATTTTCGCCGTAACGTCACGCGAGCAATGAAAGCATGCCAGCAATAATCTAAACGGTCGCGTTCGCTCACTTTTTTGTGTTTGCGTGGTCTTGAGTTCAACCTCACGCTCACAGTCAAACTTTACTACGTGAATGCGGCACTAGGCAATGGTGCGCAGTCGAAAGTGATAAAAATTTTAAAATCAACTTGACTGCGCACCGCGAACTCCCTTTGCTTCGGAGCTGGACCCGATTTACTGAGGCTTGTCGCGTTTCTTTGCGCGCGGTTTTGAGTCCTTGCTGTCGGAAGAAGGCTGCTGGGTCCATGGTTCAAGAAGTAGGCGCATGACCCGGTCGGCGGTTTGGTCAGTATTCTGTTTCAGCATCCGTATGTACGCCAGCACAAGCTGGCGCTTGTCTACCGCAAGACTTCCTACCTCGCTATCAACGGCTTTAATTGCCGGCAGTTGAGCAGCGTCGAACAGTGGTTTAATCGCTTCAGTCCGTGAACTCAGAAACTCTGCGAAAAACTTCGAGCTCAGGGAACCGCGCTCTATCGCAAAGGACCAAAGCGACACGATCATCTCGAATTCCGGGCTGCTTGTACCGGACTCCCACCTATGGATGGATGCTGGTGCCACGCCAAGCGCAGCAGCGAATTCTACCTGCGTCATGGAACAATCCTTCCTCAGCGCCCGGATGGCCTCGGAAATTGGATCAGCGGATGACATCGTCTCTCTTGGCTTAGCTCATACGAATAGCAGATAGTCCTGCCGCATAGCTACTGCTGCAACTCAAAGAAAAGGTTACCACTTGGGCAAGGGGGGCTAATAAAAGACCTCGCTACTGGATACCTGCTTGGCCGTAGGTACCCGTGTTTGAAAAATATTTTTGCAGACACCTGTCAAATTTTGCGCTCTGGAAGGGGCTATGTATATAGAGGGCAAATTTCGTTTTCGCTCGCGCAGTGTGAATCATTACCGTACAAATCCTGATAATGCTGGAAAATTTATGACTTTTGAAGTTTTGCGGTCACGGATGGCGTCTGCCAAGCCTTACTGTCTGGAGGGCGATTTTTGCGTTTAACACTTGAGTTGCCTGAACAACTTGTGAATAGAATTCAAACCGCGACCGGTAAAGGGCGACAGTCAATGACTGAGTTTGCGATTCGTGCGATCGAAACTGAGCTTGAGCGGCTCGCGACTATCGAGTTGGCACACACAAAGTCGATCTAGAAGCGATCGGAAGTCGGCTGCAAAAGCTGGAGGCCGGTCAACAAGCAATCGTTGCTCTCTTGGATTCCTCAACGCGAGTTCTGACGTCCCAGCTGCGCGGGCGGAATGTTCGCGGGTAGGTCGCGGATATGTGCAACTGCGCCAGGCAAACATCCATTAGTGGGTCGCTCGGAACGTTCGCGTTGTAACTAACGCCCGCTATCCACTCAATTCGCCAAAGCAAGCCGTCGTCAGGCAATTCTTCGATTGCATAGAAGACCTCACCCACTCGAAAATCATAACCGACTCCGGCTGTCCGTTCGCAAATAGCGTCCGGCCATTCGCATTTAATTCCGGCCACCTACGGATATTCGCATTTAATTTCCGAATTGACAGGAGTCACCGGGTTCCAGATGCAGCTCGTCCCTTAGCGCTTAGGGATGATGACGCGTCCTGCTTTATCGATGACAAGGTGAGTGTTCATTCTGGTATAATACTGTGGGTTAAACGGGTAGTCAACTCAATTTTAGCAAGGCGAAAAGGTTGAGAGGAGAAGGCCAAGATAGCCCTGCCAGGACGATCATGCTCTTGTTAGGAGTTGTTTTAGGTTAGGCAAAGACAACACCGCGGCAATGCAATCTGAAGGGTAACGTCCCGAGAGGCTGAAACTCGGAGCACTGAAGATGGACCGCATTGAGAACATGCGAGCTGTGCGTGGCAAGAATACCAAGCCGGAGAAAACGGTAGGCTCGATGTTACACAAGCGGGGGTATCGATTCCGTTTGCATCGGACCGATCTGCCGGGAAAACCGGATTTGGTCTTTCCTTCGCTCAAGAAGGTAATTTTTGTTCATGGCTGTTTTTGGCATTCGCATGATTGCCGAAAAGGGCAGGGAGCGCCTGTGACGAATTCGGGATTTTGGCAGCGCAAGCGGGAATTGACCGTGCAGCGCGACCGAAAGACCATTACAGCGCTCGCGGACCAGGGATGGGGCTCCTACATTGTCTGGGAATGCACGCTAAGAAATCCAGAGTCGGTTGCAACCCGGCTGGAACGGTTTCTCTCCGAGTAGCCTCCGACAATTCGCGGCAAACCATTATGAGAACTCTTGAAGAGTAGCCCCATGCAAAGAAATAGTCTGGTTCTGACCCAGTTACGGCGAAGCAGCCAATACAACAATTTTGTTGGACGTTTTTACCATTTCCCGGCCCTGCAAATGGCCAAGGCGTCTACTACGGATACGGCAGGATTGGCAGTGCCGCAACGACGGATAAGCGCGAGCCGTATCCTCCGCTCAGGTAGAGTCAGTTTGCCATACACTCCGCCTCGTGCGGAATGTCCTTGTAAATAATCATTGCCGGTCCACCCTCCGGCACGTTATAAATACACTTGTTCTGGTTGTTTCCTTTGGCCGCTTTTCAGGTGACCACTGAGCTCGACTTTGGCCATTAGGCAGCTCTGCAGAGTGCGTAGATGAGGCAGTCACGTAAAGCTTTGGAGGATTTGAGGATGTGGCGTTTTCGACCAGAGGGGCGAAAACCCATGTGTGCCCAGTATTGTTGGCGCACAGCGGCT
>DATHIZ010000599.1:0-13127 GCA_035316385.1 Bryobacteraceae bacterium
GCCTGCATCAGCATCTTGGCCGGCTTGCCATGAAAATCGGCGTCCACCAGCACCGGCGTCTCCACGGCATCCCAGTCGTGTGTATCGTGCGGGGACGGTTGAAAGGCCCAAACCAGCTTGCCCGTGTCCGGCTTAATCGCCACGATGCTGCAGGTGTAGAGGTTGTCTCCCGGCCGCGTTTTGCCCGTTAGTACCGGCGTAGGATTACCGGTCCCCCAATAGACTAAGTCCGACTCGGGGTCATAGGTGCCCGTCATCCAGGTCATGCCGCCCGTAGTGGCGTCCGGCGTTCCGACTGGTGGCGTACTGTCCCACTGCCATTGCGTCTTGCCCGTCGCGGCATCGACCGATCTCAGGAATCCCTTCAAGTTGTCAAAATCGCCGGAGACGCCGACCAGCACGTGGCCGCGCACAATCAAAGGCGAGAGCGTAGTCCAATATCCCTTCGTGGAATCGGCGATCACCACATTCCAGCGCACCGTTCCGTCTTTCGCATTCAGGCACAGCAGGTGCGCGTCCGGAGTGACGAAGTAAAGCCACTCGCCGTACATCGCGACGCCGCGATGCCCGATATGAAATCCCTTATTTGCCGGATAGGTATAGCGCCACAATTGATGGCCCGAGCGCGCATCCACCGCCCAGACATTATCGGGAGCAGTGAAATACAACACGCCATTCACCAGCAGCGGCGAAGCCTTCAGATCGGAGCTTTGGTTGGTTTGAAACAACCACGCCAGGCTGAGCTGCCCTACGTTCCGCGGGTTGATCTGCTTCAACTCGCTGTGCCGCTTACCCGAATAGTCGCCGTGATAGGTGGGCCAAGTGTCGGCCGGCGGATGCAGCATTGCCGCCGGGTCCAGTCCCTGCGCCGCCAGTGAGCCGGACAGCAAAACCACGGCAGAAATCATCGCGCTGAATAGATACTTCGTTTTGACCATCGTTGTTTCTCCCCTTGGGCGGCACATCAGCGCAGCGTCTGCAAATACGCCATCAAGTTGTGTACATCGTCGTCGGTGTACTTTTCCAGCAGCTTTATATGAGCATCCGCCGGCGCGTTCACCGTATAACGCACCTTGCTGGTAGGCCAGGAACGATACCAGCCTTTGTCATCACGCATCCCGACGGTAAATTCATCGCGGTAGGCCAACTTGCCCGTCACCGTCTCGCCGGACGGAAGCGTCACGGTCAAATGGCTCGCCGCGCCCGACGGATACAGCATGCGCTGCTCCAACTTCAATCCTTGATAGCGTTTGGCTACGCCCTCCAGGTCGCCCGTGCTGGAATGGCAGGTTGCGCACGCGGCCTTGAAATAGGTCAGTCCTGCCGCCGCATTGCCGGTTTGCAGGTCGGCCGCATCCACGCCGCGCCGGCCGCCTTTCTGTGATTCGGCTTTCACCTTCCGGTCGTGAATGAAGGCGACTAGCCCCGCCAATTCCTGATCGGAGACATTGAACCGGGGCATCCCCTTCTCCGGGCGTCCATTGCGAACCACCACGCCGATTTTATCCCCGGCCGCATCCTCCGCCACCACCTTTGAGCGCGTCAGATCCGGCCCGGTCTCGCCGCCCCCCGTATCCCGACCATGACAAAAGGCGCACTGCTGCAAAAATTGCGCTTTGCCGCTCTCGATCACCGCGGGACTAGCGACCGGGGCTACGGCGGATGTGGCAGGCGCAGGCGCGGAAGCCTGGCCGCCGGTTAGACCGAACAGCAAAAAAAATAGAATAGGCGACATGAGAAATCCCTATTGTATGCAAGACGCCTACTCTGCATCGACTACTGCACATCTTCAAACAATTTGGGCTCCGCGAGGTAGGGAGTTAGTTTAGGGGGCGCTGCATCCGGTTGCAGTAGCCAAGCCATTCTCTTGGGATAGTACCGGCGCAGTTTTTCGTTTTCCGTGGCTCCCAAGTCGTGCGCCCACACCACTGGCGCACCATCGATATCGGCGCCGTTTTTAATCCATTCCTGGAAGCGGTGTTGCGGCGCATAACGCACGAACACCAGATGCTCGCCGCCCGCGTGCTCCAACCGACGGTCGACTGCCACACGCCCCTGCGGATCACCCTGGTTAATGTAGTCCCAGGTTTCGTAGCGCGCCAAAGCATATGAAACCTTTGCCGTGCCCAGCGCGTGGACTCCGTACCAGAACACAAAGTGCAGCGCGCAGAAAAACAGCAGCAGAGTGCCCACCTGCGGCCACCCGCCGCCGATTCGTAATTGGTTCAGCCGCTGTAAACCGGCCACGCTCGCCAGCACGAACAGGCAAGTAACGGCGGCAATGTAGTGCGGATAGAAGTAGGGGAAAAAATTGCTGCCCAGGCTGAACAGCACGATGGTCGCGAGCGCCCAAATCAGCCGCCGCTGCCGCAATAGCGTAAGAAAAGCCAGCAAAGCCAGATACAAGGGGGCCAGGAGAAAGAATCGATAAAAGCGTGCCCGGAAAACCAGCCGCTCCCAATACGCCCGAGGCGTATCCAGGTCCGGCCCGTGCACCGCGACCTCCGTCCTGTAATCCAGGTCCTGTTCGCTGTTCAACGCACCATGCGGAACCGCATTCGCCTGCCACGTGAATGTAGCAGGTATCCCGTAGCGATAGCGGTAAAGCTGGACGGGAAGAGTGCTCCACTTGCCCGTCACCTGTTTATTCTGGAGTAGCATCAACACCCCAGCCGAGCCGGCCACCAGAGCAGTCACCGGAATCAGGGCAAATACCTGCCTGCGCCACTCGCGCCGCTTGCCCCATTCCATCCCTAGGAATAGGCCCACCCCGCCCAGCAGCAGAAAGAATTCATAAGGGCGCGTCAGCAGTTGCAGCCCTAAGCCCAGGCCCAGCAGAGCCGCGTTGCGCCGCCGCTTGCCCACCGTTTCCTGATCTCTATCGAAGATCCGCGGCAATGCACCAAACACCAGGCACCCGGCGCAGGCGGAAACTGCACCGCCCCAGTAGCAGTTCATCCAGTAGCACAGCGGTCCAAACTGAAACGCTGTCAGCAACCCGCCCGCCAGTGCCCAATTCGGCGATGTCCACGCACGCAGCATCCAATAGCAGAGCGCGGACAGCGCACCCATGGAGAGCAGTACGCCGGCCCACGGATGCCCAAAGAGCATCCAGCCGAACGCCAGCACCAAACCCTGACCCAGGGGGAACATGGCGCTGCGCGTGGGTTGCTGCAGCACGAAGATCTGCTCGAAGAATTGCGGCAGCGCGTGTGGAGGATTCGCCAATCGAAAATGGCGCAAGGTATCCGCTAACAGCAGATAGCCGAAATCGTCCGCGCCGGCCGGAACAGGCTCCGCATTGTGCGGCAGCAGCGCCAGCCGTAACAACACTGGGAGCGCCGCGAGCACCAGCATGCACCACCCGGTCTTCGCGGCTAACTTTTCGAACGGCTTCCGCCACGCCGCCCGCAGCAGGAAAAACGCGGCAAGCAGGCTTGCCGCCAGTAGTTCGACGAAGTCGCTGAGGCCGAAGCCAAGCGGGTTATCGGGAGAGAGAAACGCGCGAACGGAATGCAAGATCCAGTCTAAGTCGCGAGTCTAATTCGCGCCGCCGCCTGCCACCACGCGCACCTCGTTCGCCTGCCGCTCATCCCAGCGTCCGAAAATCATCTTCCCGGCAGTAGTTTGCAGCACGCTGGTGACGGTGACATCAATGGTTTTCGAGATCATCCGCCGCGCGTTGTCCACCACAACCATGGTCCCGTCGTCCAGGTAGGCTACACCCTGGTTGTGTTCCTTGCCTTCCTTCAGGATGAATACGCGCATGGTTTCACCCGGCAGCACCACTGGCTTCACGGCGTTTGCCAGTTCGTTGATGTTCAGCACGGTCAATCCCTGCACTTGCGCCAGCTTGTTCAGATTGAAGTCGTTCGTAACCAGCTTGGAACCGGTCAGCCGCGCAAACTCTATCAGTTTCAGATCAACTTCGCGCACGCCGGGAAAGTCCTGCGCCGACACTTCAAGCTGAATGCCTGGCATTTTCTGCAGCCGCTGCACCACGTCCAAACCACGACGCCCGCGATTGCGCCTTGCCGAATCGGCGGAATCCGCCACCATCTGCAACTCGTGCAGGACAAAGCGCGGCACGATTAAATGGCCTTCCGCAAAGCCGGCTTCCGCCACATCGGCAATCCGGCCATCAATTAGAACGCTGGAATCCAGAACCTTGCCTTGGCCCACCTTTGGCTGCTGGCGCGGCTCTACCAGTAAACCCGTGTGCAGAGAGGCGCTCTTGGCGATGCCGACCAGCAGCCCGATATAGGCGCCCAGCAGCGGCGGAGCCATGCGGATGAATTGACCGTACTCGCCTTGCACGAAAGCCGTGTCTCGCAGGATGTAGACCGTCAGAAGTCCAAAGCCCGTCCCGGCCAGCGTTCCCAGCGAGCCTGTAAGTAAAACTGGCGGCTCGGCCCGGCTTAGGCGGAGGGCTACAAAGGTAGCTAGTGCGGCTACCCCACCGCCGGCAATCGCCGAGAACACCCGGTTCCAGGCGGAGGGCCGCCAAATAGCCGAAGCGACGGCTATTAAGAAAACAAAACTGAAATAGAAAATGCGGCTGCCTAAATTAGAGCGATTCACGCGTACTTCCCCGGCGCATTACGAACTTACTATAAGCTAGCGCCGATTAGCGTCAATATACTAACTCTAATAATTCTGCGCAGTATAATATTGCCGCCAAGTGAACCCCAGGCACGCTGCCATGATCGGCGGCGTGTCCGGAAATGCCGAATTTAGAAGCTCTTAGAAAGAGCGGAAGGTGAGCAGAAGGAACACGCTCAGGTTATAAAACCTTTGCGAGTTCCTCCGCGAAAGCGCTTTGACGCCCGGACGAATTGTTCGTGCGCCGCACATTAGTGGTCCTGCGTGCCTGAACGGTTGCGCCGGCAGGCGTAACAACCATGGACGATCCGTTGGTAGCGGCGCCAGTGGCGCCCGCAGCTGCTCCGGAAGCATTAGCCGCCGGGCCATTCGAACCTGCGGCATTGTTAAATGTCCGCCGGGGACGCTCCGTTGGAGCAGCGCTTTTCACCGGACCCTTGCCAGATTTTGGAGGTTGTGCAGGGTTGGCGCGAAGCAGCCGGTCTTCCAGCGGTGCGCGATCGAACCGGCGGATAATGGAGTTCATTTCCTCCTGGTTCGGTGATTCTATGAAAGCGAATCCCTTCGACTCTTGAGTTTCAGGGTTGCGTATTACCTTGACCGCGTCAGCGACCAGGCTTTCTGAGGACAACCACGATTTGATATCGTCGGCAGTCACCCAGACAGGGAGATTTCCGAGAAAGACGGTAAAGCTCATGTAGTGGATGTGTTTTGCTCCGTGAGGGAAGTACGAGGTGCGCAGAGCGTAGGTCCGAACCTCGCAAAGGCTATAAAGATACTAACACATGCTTCGCAAAGCGGTAAATAGAAAAACCTGCGCGTTTGCTTAATCTGCCACACTCAAGTACGTTTCTGAGATGCTTGTGACCGGGGTTAGGACTCAAGGTGATTTCAATTGGACGACAGGTAGCATTCGATGTGCTGGAGGCGGTGTCGAACGACGCATATGCGTCCGACAGCTTACGGAACCTCTCGAAAAAAGCGCCTGCCCGGGATGCCGGATTAGCCGGCCAAATTGTTTTTGGATGTTTACGGTATCAAAGCCAGCTGGATTACCTGATCGAAATGTACTCCGGCCGCAAGACGCAGACCTTGGATCCCGCCGTCCTACTAGCTCTGCGCACGGCCATTTTTCAATTGCGTTATCTGGAGCGCATCCCTGCCTACGCAGCCGTGCACGATTCGGTGGAACTGGTGAAGCGCCGCAAGCGCGCGGCCACCGGTCTGACCAATGCCGTGTTACGCAAGGTAACCCGCGCCGAAGCGTCCTGGCCCGATGCGGCTACTGAACTCTCCTGCCCGGCATGGCTTTTGGACCGTTGGGAACGGCACTTTGGAAGTAGCGCTGCGCGCGCCATCGCCAGCGCCGCCCTGCTGGAGCCGCCTCCATATATAAGAGTTCCCGCCGGCGCAACCCTGCCGGAGGGCGTGGAGGCCGAACCCACTGGCGTCCCGGGCTGCTATCGCCTGAAGTCGGAGGTTCTTCCCGGCATGCGGCTGCATGACATTGGCTCGCAATCGATTGTTCCTCTATTGGACCTGCAGCCCGGATTGAGCTATCTTGATCTCTGCTCGGCGCCGGGCAATAAAACCATGCAGGCGCTCGAGACACCCTTAGGGCTGGCAGTGGCGTGCGATATCGCCTTCAAACGCCTGCGCGAGGTGCCCCCCGTATGTCCACGCGTCGTGCTGGATGCCTCTGAGCCGCTTCCGTTCTCTACCTCGTTCGATCGCATTTTCGTGGATGCGCCCTGTTCCGGGACCGGCACGCTGGCGCGCAACCCAGAGATCAAATGGCGCGTCAGAGAGACGGACTGGGCGCGCTTTGCCGCCAAGCAGGTACGGCTGGCCGAGAACGCCGCGCGGCTCTTGGCCCCGGGCGGGAAATTGGTCTACGCTACCTGTTCCCTCGAACAGGAAGAAAACGAGGACGTGGTCCGGGCCGTGCTCTCGGCTCACCCGGAACTCCGGCTCGACCGCGAAGTGTGGCGCCTGCCTGGCCGCGACGAAGGAGACGGCTTTTACGCGGCTATAATAATACGCAATTAACGCGCTGGAAAGCTCTCCGCGGGGGATCCGGAGAAGAATGCCCTTTCAAGATCTAGCGTATGCCGCCCGGACTCTTCGTAACAGCCCTGTGTTCACTTTGACTGCAGTCGTCACGCTCGCTCTGGGCGTGGGCGCCAGCACCGCCATCTTCAGCGTAACCAACGCCGTGCTGTTGCGGCAGCTTCCTTACCGCGACGCGGACCGGCTAGCGGTTGCCACGCTGAAATGCGGGCGCGCAACGTCAAGGACTGGCCGTTTTCGCACCCCCATTTCTTCGATCTGCGCAATGGCGCCACGCGGACTTTCGAGAGTTTTTCGACCGTGCTTACGACTCGAACTCTGATTCCCAAACCGGATGGCACTCCTGGCCGGGCGCGCGTTCAACGATGCCGACAACTCGCGCCCGAGCGGAACCTGGCCGTCATCGACCAGATTCTTGCCGCCAAAGCTTTTCCGAACGAACCTTCCCCGAACGAGTTCGCAGTGGGCAAGCGCATCCTTATCCGTCTTCGGACGCCGGAACCGGAATGGGTCCAGATCATCGGTGTGGTCGCTCAGCAGCGGAATACCTCGCTGGCCGATCCTGGGCGCGAGGAGGTCTTCTTCACTGATGGTTTTCTTCGCCACGGCTTTGCCAACCGTTAGGGTGTACGAACTGCCGGAGACCCGGAAGCCTCGCTCAGCGCCGCGCGCATTCTCATTGGTTTGGGCGACGGGCCTGGGCCTCACTCGCTGGAGGAAAAGTATGCTGATCGGCGTCAAATTGACGGATCCGCTTACTTTCGCGGCCATGGCGCTCCTGTTTTTTGGCCGTCACCGCGCTGGCGTCATGGCTTCCGGCGCGTCGCGCTTCCTCGCTCGATCCCACTGCCGCCCTGCGTCAGGAATGATGCCCCCCTCGAGCTCTGCGGTTTGCTTCTCGCTTTGAGCTTCGGCCAGCCAGCAGGTAAAATGGAATGCGCTGCCTTCCCCGGCCTGACTTTCCACCCGGATTGTTCCGCCCATCTGTTCCACAATCCTTGACGAGATGGTCAGGCCCAGTCCGGTACCCCCATACCGGCGCGTCATGGATCCATCGGCCTGCGCGAAAGGATCGAAAATGAGTTTTAGCTTTTCCGCGTCAATGCCGATCCCGGTATCACGCACTGTGAAATGCGCCAGGAGCGTATTCCCGGGCCCGCGCGATTCGATCTGAACATGCACCGTCACGTTTCCGGCATGCGTAAACTTAATTGCGTTTCCAACGAGATTGGTCAATACCTGGTTCAGCCTTGCCGGGTCTCCCACCAATAGCTCGGGCAGGTCCGGATCGACCTCGCAGAGGACTACCAGCTTTTTCCGCATCGCCTGAAAAGCGAGGGGTTTCAGGCAGCGGTCCAGTTGTTCGCGCAGTCCAAACGGTACCGAGTCCAGCACCAGCATGCCCGCCTCTATTTTTGAAAAATCCAGAATGTCGTTGACGATCGTGATCAACGCGCCGGTGGAGAAGCGGATGACGTCGAGGTACTCTTCTTGTTCTGAATTGGGGCTGGTGGAAAACAGCAAATCCGTCATGCCCAAAATGCCGTTCATAGGAGTGCGGATTTCGTGGCTCATGTTGGCCAGAAACTCGCTCTTCGCCCTGCTCGCCAGTTCCGCGTTTTCCTTGGCTGCCATCAGCTCCACCGCTGTCTGAGCAACTTCCTCGCGGGTGCGCAGCGCCATGATGCCGTAGGCCAGGTTCCCCGCCAGTTCCAGCAACAGGAGAATTTCTTCTTCATCGAAAGCGTCCAGTTCCTGCGCGTGAATACTCAGGCAACCGAAAGCAGTCCCGTTTGCAACCAGCGGAAGCGCGATGGCCGAGGAGAACCCGTAACGGGCCGCCTCCTCATGCCACGGGGCGAACGAGGGACGTTTCAGAACGTCCCTCAGCACCACTACCGATTTGGCCCGGATCGCCCTGCCAATCGGGCCGCCGCCTAGCTTGTTATCCGCCCAACTGATCCGGATGTTTTTGAGGTACTCCCGGTTCGGACCGGCGCTCGCCACGGGCCGCATGGTCTTCTCTTCGTCGTGCTCGCAATAACTCACAAATGCCAGCCGATAGGTGGATTTGCCGGTGATGATTTGGCAGATCTCCTCCAGCAGTTTCTCTTCCTCGGTCGCCTGAATCAGGATCTGGTTACAGCGGCTGAGGGCCTTTAGCGCGAGATTGGAACGGTCGAGCGATCTCTCCGCCCCACGCCGCTCCGCGATTTCCGCGGCAAGCTCGCTGTTGGTGCGCACAAGTTCCGCGGTACGCTCCCGAACGCGCAATTCCAGTTCCTGCTGCTGCAGTTGAATCTCCTCCGCCATGTTCCGGAAAGAATTCGTCAGCACGCCCACCTCATCATTGGATTCAACCGGCAGGCTTGCGATCGCAGCCCGGGCATTACTCCGCAGCAGCGTCACTGAACTCGTTAGAGCTCCCAAGGGCTTCATGAGCGAGGCGGCAAACCAGGCGACGACGATGACAAAGATCACCAGAAACGCGAAAATGGCGACTAGAAGCTCCATCTCCGACTGGTGAACAACGGCCAGAAAACGTTGCCGGTGCAGCCCCGCCAGAGACCCTAGGGCGTTCAAGAGTACGCGGTCCGTTATGCCTACGAGAACAAATCCCAGCACCACGCCCGCCACCAAGTAGAGCAGCGTCAGCTTTCTCCAAATGCTCTTCATCGGCTTATCGGCTCAGCGGCTTGCAGTGAAACGGTTCCTGTAATGGTGAAAGGATTTCATGACATTTGCGCCGCGCGTCCGGCCCAGCCGTTTTACCTCGCTCCTTAGCAAAGCACGCGCTTATATGTCTTATCGGACGTTTCGGGAAAAACGTTTGGCGCCCCTAGGCTATTGCGGGGCCACCAAGGCAACGCGTGGAAGGATCCCCAGGTCGGTCCGCATTTTCGCAATATTCCTGCCCAGTTCGCCCGGCGAATGCAGCTTGAAAACGCGCCCCTTGCAAGCGTTGGTTAGGTGCTCGATCGAGTCGGGAAATTCGGCGCCCTGCCGCGCGAAATACTCAAAATAATAGATGGGAGGGCTTTTCCCTGGCTGGTAGGCCGGCGCTTCACAGGCCATCTTCTTATTCAGCCGGGCATGCGGCCCAAGAAAAATAATGGCCGAAGTGTCCGGTTTGCCGGCTGCTTCCGCCTGGATGAGTCCGGCCAGCAACTCTGCCCAGCCCTGCTGCCGCAGCAGCGTTCCTGTCGAAATCGTCCCGAGTTCAAGATTGCTCAGGGCCTGCGCCAATTTGAGGAAGGTAAACCGGTCCAGCCCTTCCTGCCGGAAAACCTCTCGCTGCTGGTCCAGGTTGAAAGCCACCACGCGCACTCGTGCGGCCGGAATATGGCGCAACAACGAGTAAAGAGAATTCAGCAAAAACGCGCGGTCCCAGGCTCTTAGCTTCATGCTCAATGGATTGATCGGGGCGGCATCCAGCAATACCGTAATCCGGTAAGGTGAAGTTGCGCTCTTTTCGTCCGCTTCCCAGAACGGATGCCTCATCCCCGCGAGCGCACCCGGCTTCAATACCGGCTGCAAGTGGCGCTCGTTGCGCGCCAAGGCAGCTTTGGCGGTCCACGTATGCCGGAAGAAACGCTGATTGCTATCCATCACCACGAGCTCAAGCGGGTATTCTCCTTCGCCCGCGACAATCGCCCCGCTGAACTCCACCTGGCTGCTCATGCGCCGGGGATCCAGCCGGTCTTTCAATCCCGGCGGCATGGCCGGAATTTCGTAGGCCCCGAAAAAAAGCGCCGCCGGCACGCCTTCGCGCCGCACCCGCAGCAGAGCCGAGAGCCGCGCCGCCTCTCCCCGAAACACCTTCAGCGGGCAGCGCACAACGTAGCCAATCTCGAACCGGAAGGCAAAATCGAGAAATGGCCGGATCGGCGTCACTTCGCAGTCCAGCGTATCCTTGGGCGGCGCCGAGTCCATCACCCGGCCAGCCTTTTCGGTGTCTTGCGGCGAGAGCAGTACTTGCCCGCCCGCCGTCAGCGCCAGCCCCAATACCCCAGCCAGCCTACTTGCCGCCCAACTCCTTCGCAGCCTCATCCAGCAAATCCGCCTCGCTCTGCAGCGCCTTGGCTACCCGCGCAATCTGGTGATCCACTTCGATCCAACGCTTCTGTTCAATCGCTTCGCGCACGCCCGGAATCGTCTTGACTCCGTAGCCGGTGTAAAAGCCGGGTGCGTAAATCAAATTCTCGAACCACGGCCGGTTCGGTAAGCCCTCGGAATCGGTCAGAACCCGCTCGCTCCGCAGCAGTTTCGCATTCACACTGGCGGAAGCCTGTCCTCCAGCGGATGTCAAAGCGGCTTCATAGCCCGCCGCCGCGCGCGTCAATTCGTCCGACGCATTTTCCAGCGGCGCAAAGTTCAGGTACGGCGGCAATGGCTCCTTCCCCGGCGGCACCATCTTCTTTTTCGGATCGGCCAGCGCCACATAGACGCCATCTTCGATCTCCGAATTTCGTTCTTTAATCGCCGCCCGCTGATCGATGGATAACTTCTTCAATTCTCCCAGATACGTATGGATCGTATCCGCGAGATTCGTGAACTGAAAGGGCAGCACATCGCAATCGGCCAGCCGCATCATGATCGTGCCGCCGGTTTGCGCCAGTGCTTTTCCGTAGGCAAAATCCGTGTCTTCGAAATGCGTGTACCAGTAAAAATCGTCGTAAATCGAATGATACTGTCCACCGCCCGCATCCTCGCCACCATATCCGATATTCAGGCTCGCCACCCCCAGGTGATCGATAAATACCGTGTAGTCCGATCCCGAGCCCAACGCGCCGATACGCAAATCCGGACGCGCTTTCAACTCCGCTTTGCGGTCGCCCGCGCCTTTCGAGATACCGGCCAGCCGCGCCCGCTTCCAAACCGTCATCTTAGTTTCCGGATCTTCGATATCTTTCATCACCCCGTTGGTGAAGTTTTCGAGCGAATGCGAACCCTCCGCCCGGAAAAATCCGCGCCCGTTCCCGTCCGAGTTGATGTACGCCACAGCATGCTGCTTTAACTCTTCCGCGTGCGTTTCGGCCCACTCGGTCGATCCCAATAGGCCCGGCTCTTCCCCGTCCCAGAAGCAATAGATGATCGTGCGGTCGGGCTTCCATCCTTGCTTCAACAACTCGGCCAGTCCCCGTGCCTCTTCCATCTCCGGACTTGCGCCTGAAACGGGATCGCCCGCGCCATTCACCCATCCGTCATGATGGTTGCCGCGGATCACCCATTGGTCCGGATACTTCGAACCTGGTATCTTTACAATCACGTCGTACAGCGGCTTGCGATCGAAATTGAACTGCAACCGCAGATGCACTTTCGCCGGACCCGGGCCCACATGGTACGTCAGCGGCAGCCCGCCGCGCCACGCTTCCGGCACTAGTTCACCGCTCAGGTTTTTGAGCAGCGGCTCGGCATCTTCATAGGAAATCGGCATCACCGGGATCTTGGTCAGCGTCTTCACCTCGCTCATCGGCAGTTTCTTGGCATCCGGAGTAGCGCCCACGCCCGGAGTCTGGGGATCGCCAGGGTACACCGGCATATCCATGACACTGCCGCGCTGCACGCCAAACGGAGGCCGCATCGGACCGTTCGGATAAATGTCGCCGTGCCGATAACCATCCTCATGCGGATCGGAGTAGATCAGGCAGCCAATCGCCCCGTGTTCCGCCGCTACCTTCGGCTTAATGCCCCGCCAAGTCAAGCCATAGCGGGCCAGCACAATAGCGCCGCTCACCGAAACGCCCATGCGCTCCAGCTGTTCGTAATCCGCAGGGCTTCCATAGTTCACATACACTACCGGCGCCGTAACATCGCCGTCAATGGAGTAAGCGTTGTAAGTGGGAAGCTGCTCGCTCTTCTGATTCGAAGTCGGGTCTATCGCCAGGGCCGGCTCCTGCAGCTTGGCCGTATATTTCACCGGCGCAACCAGCTCCATTACCCGTTCCTTCGGCGTTGGAAAGAGCGTGTCGAATGTCTCGATCCGGGCATCCAGGCCCCACGATTTCATCTGCGCGACAATCCACTCAGCGTTGTCTTTATCGTAGGGCGAACCCACGTGATGGGGCCGCGCCGAAAGGCGGCGCATGTTTTCCCGCAAGCGTTCCGGCTCGGGGATCTTTCGGAATTTCCGTTCCCACTCTACTTCGGTGGCTGAACTTTGCGACGAATACCCGCGCAATGTATGAATAGATTCGGCGGCTCCAACGGAGAGCGCGACTGCACTTAGAAGCGCAAAGGGCACAACTGCGCCCTTTTTGCGCATGTTCCTCAAAAGGATAAGAGCTTGGCGCATGATCCGATTATTGTAGCTCCTCATCGGGCTTTCGCCTGTGTTAGCTTACTTGCGATGCCTTTGAATAAAAGCGTTGCATTAGTAGCACGTAGCTAGCACACTGATTATCTCCTGCAAAGACGTAACCAAGAATTTTGGAGAGTTCCGCGCGGTTTCACAT
>DATHIZ010000600.1:0-10169 GCA_035316385.1 Bryobacteraceae bacterium
CATTCCGATTTCGAAGCGAAGGTAGCTGAGGTCCTTCTTGAAAATGTGGAGCGCCTGCTTCGACTTGCTTTTGCCAACGTGACGAAAATGGACCGCAGCGGCATCGCCCTTACCGCCACTTGTTTTACGCCTTGAAATAACTGCCCTACCTCGGCCATCGTTCGCTCCCGTTCGAATTGTGTTTCCACAAAACGAACCAGCGAACCGGATTGCTCAGTGTTCGTCCAGGATGTAGGCCAAGCGGACGGCGGTACGCGCGGCTGGCTATCCACCGTAATCTCCACCTCGCGAAAACGCTCCGTGAGTGACGCCATCTCTTCGGAAAACTGCAAGCGGCCACGATTCAGGTAGCCGATGTGACTGGCGAAGCTTTCAATTTCGGCTAAATCATGGGAGGAAATGAGAATCGAAGCGCCTTCGGCATTGGCCAACAGACCCTCTATCACTTCGTCGCGCACCAGCGAATCAAGCCCGCTAAAGGGCTCGTCCATTACGATCAAACGCGGCCGGTACGCTAGCGACGAAGCCAGCGCCGCCTTCATGCGCATGCCCCGCGACAGGTTCCGCAGCTTGCGAGTGGGAGGCAGTTCGAATTCACGAAGCAGTTGCTCTGCCCGCGTGGAATCCCAGGAGGGATAGAACGGCTTGAGATACGCCATGAAACCTTCCACGGTCATCCAGCCCGGGCAGCTCCTGGCTCTCCGCGACGTAGCCGATCTGAGTAAAATCCCGCGGCGAAATTCGGCGCGAATCGTGCCCGAATATTTCGGCGCGGCCCGCGCTGGGCTGATGGATATTCATCAGAATCTGCAGCGTGGTGCTCTTACCCGCGCCGTTTGGTCCAAGGAGCCCGTAGACGCTGCCCTCCGGTACGCTCATATCCATCCGGTCGAGCACTACGGTGTGCCGAAATCGTTTTGAAGCTGAATCGTCTGGAGTATCTCGTTCATTTGTTGGCTCCGTCTAAGCGCTGCCAATGCTGGGTTAAAGCCGCCGTTACTTCGTCCAGATCGAGGCCGAGTTTCTTCGCCTCGACGACCAGTTGCTCGAGTTCTTTTTTTAGTAAGTTGCTGCGTTCCACCGCAGTCGAGCCCATGCGCTCCGCGACCACCGTACCGATGCCGGAGCGAACCTCCAGGACGCCCTGCGCCACGAGATGGCCAACCACTTTGTGGGCCGTGTTTGGATTGATTTTCAGAGCCGTGCTGAGCACGCGCACGGAGGGAAACGGGTCGCCAGGCTGCATCTGGCCAGACACAATGGCTTTCTTGGCCGCATAGACCACCTGTTCATACAGAGAAATGCCTGGCTCAAAAGACAGGCGGAACGGCATCACAGCTGTATTATAACGGCTAGTACGCCATTTGCAAGAGAAAGAAGCGGTGCTTACTGAAAAAATTTGACTTGCCCGTTAATTCAGGAGCGGCAGCATCTCACCAGGCGAATGGATCAGCATGTCTGGACGTATTGTCTCCAGGCTCTCCGGCTGAAATCCCCAAGCCACTCCGCAGCTACGCACACCGGCATTGCGGGCCGTCTGCACATCCACGCTGCTATCGCCGACCATCCAGGTGTTTTGCGCCGTCGTGGCGGTCTCCGTCATCAGGGTCAAAATCCCGACTGGATCCGGCTTCTTCTCCGCAAAGCTGTCGCCGCCGTACACTCGCTGAAAGTGAGGAACCAAACCCAGCGCCGCCACAATATCGAAACTGATCTTTACCGGCTTATTCGTGAGAATCGCGAGCGTATGATTGCCGGCCAGGGCATCGAGCAGTTCTCTCACGCCCGGATAAAGCTGTGTGTGTTCCAGCGCATGCATCCGGTAATACTTCATAAAAAAGCTGAGTCCGTCTTGGACCAGTTGCTCGGAAGCGCCGGGTCCCAGCGCGCGCCGCACCAGCATCGGCGCGCCATTGCCGACGAATGAGTAGATCAGCGCCGGGTCGAGGGGCGCCATGCCCAGATGTTCCCGCGTCGCATTCATCGAGATAGCCAAGTCTTTCGCCGAGTCGATCAGCGTTCCGTCTAAGTCAAAGATAATCAGCACTACTGTTAGTCATCTCACAAATGTTTTTTAGATCTCATGCGCCTGCGGGCCGTGGGCCGGCTTCGCTTGGCGCATGTTTTCCATCTGCTGCAGGAAGGAGGCTTTCAACTGCTGTGGGGCCAGTTCCACCAGCACCGCGGCGACTTGATTGGCGTAGGGCAAAATTCGTGAAGTCTGAAGATACGCCGGCGTGGGTGAGGGCGCAAACGCCACTACTACGTTAGCCAGCACTGCAACCATTAGCGCTCCGCGAAAGAAGCCAGCCGCACCACCCAATAAATGGTTGAACCAGGAAAGTCCCACCCACTTCAACAGACGTGAGAGTAAGGCCGCCAGCAGAGAGCCGATGATCACCACGCCCAGAAAAATCAGGAAGAAGCCCACAACCTCCGCGGTAGTTTTCGAAGTGATCCAGGGTTGCAACTTGGCCGCCACTAGCCGGTAAGACCAGAAGCCGGCCATAAAGCCTACTACTGTTGCCGCCAGTCCGATCACCACACGTGCAAATCCTGCCCGCACTCCGGTGGCGATTGACGCCACCACGACAACGACAATTAGAATGTCGAACCAGTTAAAGCTCTGAATGACCGTCATCTGCTATCTTTCGCCTGTATCCGGAGCGGCATCCGCCAGCACGCGGCCTGTCAGCCTCGCATAAGCGTCCATATACTTCTCGCTCGTTTTCTGAACGATATGCTGGGGCAATGGCGGCGCGGGCGGCTTCTTGTCCCACTCCAACGTCTCCAGATAGTCCCGCACAAACTGTTTATCGAAAGAATATTGCGGGCCGCCGGGCTGATGCCTTTCGGCTTCCCAGAATCTCGATGAATCAGGTGTCAGCACTTCGTCGGCCAGGACCAGTTTGCCTTCCACAAAGCCAAATTCAAACTTGGTGTCGGCCAAAATGATTCCGCGCTGCAGCGCGTATTCGGCGGCGCGCTGGTAGATTTCCAGCGTCAGATCGCGGAGCCGCGCTGCCAGATCCGATCCCACAACATTTGCGACGTAGTGAAACGGGACGTTCTCGTCATGTCCGGTTGATGCTTTGGTGGCAGGGGTAAAAACCGGCTCCGGCAGTTTCTGTCCGTCCCGCAGTCCAGGCGGAAGGAGGATGCCGCAAACTCCGCCTGTCATTTTGTACTCTTTGAATGCCGAGCCGGCGAGATATCCGCGGGCCACGCACTCTACCTGCACCATTTCGGCCTTCTTCACCAGCATGGAGCGGCCTTCCAGTATTTTATGACGCGCGGTCTCTGGGGGATATTGTGTCACGTCGGCGCTGATCAGGTGGGACGGCACTATCTCCTTTAAGAAATCGAACCAAAACAAGGACATCTGGGTCAGAACCCGGCCTTTGCAAGGGATGCCGCTAGCCAGAATACAGTCGAACGCCGAAATGCGGTCGCTCGCCACGAACAGCAGCCGGTCTCCCAGATCATAAAGGTCGCGCACCTTTCCCCGGCCCAGCAGCGGCAATGACAGCTTCGATTCCAGCAGAATCTCGTCGCGGCACATAAACATGAGTATCCCAAAGCCGGAAAATTTGCTATGCCCTCACGGCATTAATTGCCAGCATGGGAACGTTCCGGGACGCAAAACGAACCACTTACGGGTTGGCCGGGCGATTGCACTCCTAGTTGCGAGGAGAGAATAATATGAACTCTGATCAAGTAGAAGGCAAATGGAAACAGATGAAAGGAACGATCAAGCAGAAGTGGGGCAAACTCACCGATGACGATCTCACCACCCTCAGCGGAAAAAAAGATGAGTTCGTAGGCAAGCTGCAAGAACGCTACGGATATACCAAGGAACAGGCGACTAAAGAAGCCGATGACTGGGCGACTGCGGCCAATCATGCGTGGGACGATGAAGTGTACGCTACGCGAGTTCCTTATTCCACAAAGGTCTAATTCCTAGCCGTTTTTTCATTTCATCGCTAAAATAGGGGAGTGCCACTCCCCTATCGCTTTGCCATATGCAACGAGCTTTTTCAGGAACTGCCGCTGGCACAGGTGTGTCAGGAAGTCCGGGCGTTGGGCTACGAGGGGCTGGAATTAGCCCCTTTCACGTTGTCCGCCGATCCGATGTCCCTCTCAGCGGGGGAGCGAACGACGATCCGCCAGACGATATCCGATCATGGTCTTACTTTTGTCGGGCTTCACTGGCTTCTGGCTGCGCCTCCCGGTTTGCAAGTAGCCGCGCGAGACGAATTGCTCTGGAAACGCACTTGGGATTATGTGACGGGCCTGATTGACCTTTGTGCGGACTTGACGGATTCTCGAAAATCCCCCATTGTTGTCTTTGGTTCCCCGAAACAACGTTGCACCAATGACGGGTTCACGGTAAAACAGGCCACAGCGCGGTTCGCGGAAGGAATGGCCATGGTGGCCCCGCACGCAAAATCACGTGGAGTGACCCTCCTGGTGGAGGCGCTGGCGTCCGATCAGACTGACGTGATCAATACGTTGGAAGAAGCGGTAACCATTGTCAAAAACATCGGCAGCCCTGCCGTGCAAAGTATGTTCGATGTTCATAATGCGGCGGATGAAAAAATACCCCATACCGACCTGGTGCGCAAGTACTTTCCCTATATACGGCATGTTCACGTGAATGAAATGGATGGACGCGAACCAGGTAAGGGCGATTACAATTTCGGTGCGCTACTGAGTACTTTGATAGAACTGGATTATTCAGGCTGGGTGTCGCTCGAAGCATTCGATTTTAGCCGGGATCCACGGGAGGTTGCGGCAGGCGCCATCACGCACCTGAAGGCTTCTGTTCCCAGTGCATTGCCGGCGCCAACTCTATGAAACCCTACGTGGTCACCGGTGGGGCCGGATTTATCGGTTCCGCTCTTGTGCGGGCTTTGCTGGCCACGGGCCGCCGTGTTCATGTCATTGATAATCTGTCCACCGGTACCTTAGACAATCTGGAAGAGGTTGCGGATCTCATCAATGTCTCCGAGTACGACCTCTGCGACTATGACCGGATCGCGCCTATCATCGCCGGCGCTCCACGGGTCTTTCATCTGGCCGCTATTCCCTCGGTGCCCAAGTCGATCCTCGATCCGGTCCCCAGTCACCACACCAACATCAACGGGACCTTCAATGTATTTCGGGCCGCCGCGGAAGGAAAAGCGGGGCGCGTCATCTATGCTGCTTCGTCCTCGGCCTATGGCGATACCGACGTTCTTCCTAAAGTAGAGACCATGGCGCCGCGCCCCAAGTCCCCGTATGCCTTGCAAAAGCTGGTGGGTGAGTACTATGGCAGCGTTTTTTCGGAATGTTTTGGCCTGGAAACCATAGCTTTGCGGTTCTTCAACGTCTTCGGGCCGCGCCAGGATCCGGGCAGCCCCTATTCGGGCGTGCTTTCGATTTTTATGACGTGCCTACTGGAAGGGCGTTCTCCCACCATCTTTGGCGATGGCGAGCAGAGCCGCGACTTCACGTACGTGGAGGATGTGGTCGGCCTGCTGCTCAAGGCGTCTGAAGCCGAAGGCGTCTCCGGGCGGGTCTTCAATGCCGGCAACGGTGGACGTATCACGCTCAATAGAACGTGGCAGTTGATGCAGGAAATGGAAGGTGTGAACCTGCCCGCCAAATATGCTCCGGCGCGCGCTGGCGACGTTCGCGATTCGCAAGCAGACATCACGGCCGCCGTTCGCTTCCTGGGGCACGCGCCGCGGTTCACCTTTGAAAAGGGATTGCGCCAGACTTTGGAGTGGTACCGTTCCATTCGGATGATTGCGAAGTGATGGCCTTGCAATGAGCGCCAGCCGGTCCGATTTTCGCCTGGGCGAGGACGGCGTTTACCGCTGTGCCGCTTTTCAGCGTTTCTTGTGGCAAGAGCACGGTTTTGGTACGCGCATGGCGGAACCCAGCGGGGACACCGTTACGCTGCGCCAAATCCATTCAGACCGGGTTTGGAACGCGCACCGTCTGCAGGATCGCCAGCAGGAAGGCGATTCACTCTTCACCGACGACAGGCAGCGCCCTATTGGCGTGCGCACTGCCGATTGCGTTCCGCTGCTGCTAGTCGATGCGCAAAATCACGCCGTTGCGGCTATTCACGCCGGGTGGCGAGGGACGGCTTCCGCCATTGTAAAACGCACGCTCGAAAAAATGACGCGAGTGTGCGGCACGGAGGCTGCTGACGTTTACGTGGCGCTAGGGCCTTGCATTCGCGAGTGCTGCTACGAGGTGGGTGACGAAGTGGCTAGCCAGTTTGCGCCGCTTTTTCCCGAGTGGGGGGGGCTCACCGGGGGAAAGGTTCACCTCGACTTGCCGGAAGCGAACCGGCGTCACCTCGTTGCGGCCGGCGTTGCGGCTGGTCACATCTTCGACTCTGGACTTTGCACAAGCTGCACTCCCGACCAGTTCTTTTCCTTCCGCCGTGAACCGCAGAATCCCGGACGCATGTTGAGTGCAATTTCGCGCCTGGCTTAAGGCAGTTGACCGAGCCAACCATTCGCGAGCCGAACTTTGTGCCGCCTGGAAGTATCATGCGACAAGGAGATTAAACATGAATAGAACATCGAAGGCTCAATGGAAAGGCGACCTGCCTTCGGGCACGGGCACTATTTCAACCGCAAGCGGCGTGCTCGCCAACACGCCGTATTCTTTCAAGACCCGTTTCGAGCAGGGAACCGGGACCAACCCGGAAGAGCTTTTGGCCGCGGCACACGCCGGCTGCTTCTCCATGGCGCTCTCCATGATCCTGGGACTCGATGGCCTGAAAGCGGACAGCATCGACACCTCGTGCACCATTACTCTCGATAAACAAGGCGACGGTTTCGCCATCACGAAGAGCCACCTCTCGCTGGTCGCAAAAATCCCAGGAGCTACCCAGGAGGCGTTTATCCGCGCCACCAACGCGGCTAAGGAAGGCTGTCCGGTTTCCAAGCTGTTCGATACCGAGATTGTTCTGGACGCGAAGCTCGAAAGTTAATTCGATCCGCGCGCGAGGTAGTAATGCACCGCGGGCGTGACGATCAGCGAAAGCGCCATGGAAGCCACTACGCCTCCGATGACCGCAATCGCCAATGGCTGTAGCATTTGGGAACCGGCGCCGATGGCTAAAGACAACGGCGCCATTCCGGCTACCGTCGCCAGTGCGGTCATCATGATAGGGCGTAGGCGTCTTTCGCCGGCTTCAATCATGGCCTGTCTTGGCGAAGATCCTTCGGCGCGGAACTTCTGATCGGCATCCAGGAGCAGGATGCCGTTCTTTGCCACGATGCCAATGACCATGATCAATCCCATGAAGGAAGAGATGTTAAAGGTCGTGCTTGTAATGAACAGCGCGAAGAACACTCCGGAGGACGATAGCAAGGCGGAGGAGAGAATCGCAATGGGTGCGGCGAAGCTGCCGAATTCGATGAGCAGCACAATGAACACTAGAACGATGGCCGCCGCGAGCACAAATAGTAAGTCGTGGAATGATTGCTGTTGTTCCTGGTAAAGGCCGCCGTACTCTATACGGATTGAGGCCGGGAGATGAAGCCCGGCGACGGCGTTTTTCACCAGGGCGATGCCGGTGCCGAGGCTCATTCCTTCGAGCCGGCCGGTGACGGCGACATCGCGCTGCAGATTCTCACGCCGGATTTCGATTTGTCCCGGGTCGTTCTCCAGAGTTGCCAGCGTGCCGAGCGTGGCTACTTTGCCGGTCGAACTGACCAGGAGCGTATTGCGAATGGCATTTAGCGAGGAGCGCGTTTCCGGAGGGAAGGTGACGCGCAAAGTATACAAACGGTTCTTCACCACAATGGGAATCGCCGCGGGTTCGCCCTGGAACATGGCGCTGGCATCCATCTCCACTTCCTGCGGCGTGAACCCGGCGCGGGCTGTCACGGATTGATCCACATTGAAGAGAATTGCCGGGCCGCTGATGGTGTCTTCGATGCCGTTCTTGACGTCTGTCACGCCCGAGATGCCTTTGATTGCATCGCCCACTTTTGGCGCCCAGAGCTTGAGAAGGTCCAAATTCTCAGAAAACAACTTGATTTCGATAGGATCGGGCGAACTGGTGAGATCGCCGATCATGTCTTCCAACACCTGATGAAAATCTGTGTCCAGCTGAGGAAACTGTTGGTTCACTCTCTGGCGCAACTCTGAGATGACCTCGTCGACGGCCCGATCCCTTTTGGCTTTCAGCTTGATCGAAATGTCGCCTCTATTGGCTTCGGTGACGGCAGCCAGCCCGAGTTGCAGGCCGGTGCGCCGCGAGGAACTCTCCACTTCGGGCATGGTGTGGATGATCTTTTCGACGCCGTTCAGCACCCGATTGGTGTCCGCGAGCGAAGAGCCGGCCGGCATCAAATAGTCGAGTACCACGCTGCCTTCGTCCATGGCGGGAAGCAGGTCGCTGCCGAGCACGCGAAAGCAGAAAAAAGAAACAACACTTAGGGCGACGCTGCCGGCTACCAAGAGGAAGGGTCGAGCCAGCGCCGCTTCCATGGTGCGGGCGTAGATGCGAATGAGCCGCCCGTCATTGGCGGCGTGGCTGGCGCCGGCGTGCTTTCCGGTGGACCGCAATAGTAGATGACTTAACGCGGGCGTCCAGGTCAGCGCCAGGACCAGAGATGTGAGAAGAGCCACCGCTATCGTTGCGGCCAAAGCGCGAAAGAAAGTGCCGGTCACACCTGTGATGGTGACGAGCGGGAGGAACACCACGATTGGAGTGATTGTGGAACCTATTAACGGTGTCCGAATTTCCCGTATCGCACGGCGTATCGCTTCCCCGCGCGTCTGGCCGGCATCCCGGTGCAACACGATATTTTCCACCACGACAATGGCGTCATCGATCACCAATCCCACGGCGGCTGCTAGCCCTCCGAGCGTCATGAGGTTAAAACTCTCACCCATCGCTCGTAGTGCGATAAATGTCACGGCGATGGTGACAGGAATGACCAGTCCAGCGACCATCGAACTGCCCCAGTCGCGCAGGAAAAGAACCAGAATGATTGCCGCGAGGGCCAGACCGATCAGAATTGCGTCGCGAACGCTGTTGATGGATTCGTTGACAATTTCCGATTGGTCGTAGAAAGGCTGCAAGGTAATGCCGGGCGGGAGTGTGCGGCGTAAATCTTCGATCTTTTTATTCAGCTGGCCGGCGACGGCGACCGTGTTGCTGTCCGGCTGCCTGTAGATATTCAGCAACACTGCCGGTTTACCTCCCGCGGTTACAACGGTGTAAACGGGTTTCACTGAGGGGGAGACTGATGCGAGATCACTGATCTTTACGGGGATACCGGAAAGCGTGTTTTTGACAACGATGCCGCCGATTTCCGCCGGGTTGTGCACTTGGCCATTTACCAGCGACAACACCAACTGATGATTTTGTTCCAGCAGCCCCGGTGAATCGATCAAGTTGCTCTTGGAAAGCGCATCCAGCACGTTGGGTACTGTGACCTGCGCTCTGACGAGTTTGCCGGGGTCGGGTTGAATCTGAAATTCGGGCTCCTGACCGCCTTGGATGACAACGCTCGACACGCCGGTGATCCGGTTCAATTGCGGCTTGATGGTGTAGTTCGCGAGTTGCCAAAGCGTGGTCTGCGGCACGCTGGTCGAGGTCATGCTGTAGCCCACAATAGGAAACGCCGCAAACGTCAAACGATTGCTGGTGATGGTCGCGGTGGGAGGCAGCGTAGCTTGTACGCGTGCAATCGCGGCGTTCACCGATTGCAAGGTTTGGAACATGTCCACATGCCAGTCAAAGAAGAGGTCGATTTCAGCGGAGCCGCGGCTCGTCAACGAGAGAACGCGCTCCAGACCGGGGACGGAATTCACCACCTCTTCAATCGGCCGGGAAACCGTGACTTGCATCTGATCGATGGGCATGACGCCGTTGTCGACGCCAATCACGATGCGCGGAAAGTTGGTGGACGGGAAGACGGCAATCGGAATGCTGTATGCGACATAGACGCCATAAACAGCTAATGCGCAGCTAACGAAAAGGATGGCCTTAAGATGGCGCGCGGTCCAATGGTCGTCCTGCACTATAGGTTCAAGAACGGACTCGGTCATTTCTCGTCGCCCTTATCGCCTTTGTCGGCAACTCCCACGTGGATCTTGGCTTTATCCTCAAGCCCGAGTCCGCCTTCCACGATGACTCGATCGCCTTC
>DATHIZ010000601.1:0-2566 GCA_035316385.1 Bryobacteraceae bacterium
TGACGTGTTGAAATACTCCTGGGATGAAGTGCACGAAGAGGCGGACCGCCTGGAGCATTTCATTTCGGAACGATTTGAAGATAGAGTGGCGGCCATGCTGAACGATCCGGAAGTCGATCCGCACGGGCATGTGATCCCGCACAGAAACGGCGCCATTCCGTTCCGCGAAGAAGTGCTGTTGGCGCGGTTGGCGCTGCATACGCCGGCAACAGTCAGCAGCGTTTCCGACCGGGACCCGGCGGCATTGCGGGAGTTGCGGAGACTGGGGCTTGTGCCGGGCGTCAAAGTCATCGTGGAAGAACGGAACCCGAATTCCCGCCTCCTGGTGCGCATGGAAGGCCGGGACCAGCAAGTCCGCCTGAATAACGAATTAGCCGCTCACGTCGCGGTTTCCGCCAATTAAGCATTTGCACACGCCAGCGCGAGTGTGATATCTCTGTACTCAGACGGCTACCCTAGCCACCGGAGTACGCATGGCGTCACCCAATTCAGCGCAAACCGCGCTCGACTTGTTGGTTCTAACCATCCTCAGCCGCCGCAGCCCGTTGCACGGCTACGGAATTGCCTCTGCCATCCAGGAGTTGTCGGAGGAGGCGCTTCGCGTCGAGGAAGGCTCGCTTTATCCAGCGCTGCACCGGATGGAGGAAGCCGGTTGGATCGCCGCGGAATGGGTGGTAACGGAGAATAAGCGCCGCGCACGGATTTACCGGATCACGCGCGCGGGCAGCAAACAATTAACGGCCGAAACACAACGCTGGAACAGTTTTTCGAATGGCGTGGCACGCGTGCTCCGTCACGCGTAGGCAAGGAGAAATAGTCATGTCCTGGCTTTCGAGATTGAGGAACGCGCTTCGACCACAACGGCTGGACGAGGAATTAGCGGACGAGATGCGAGACCACATGGAGCGCCGTGCCGCGCGGTTGTGCGCGGAGGGTTGGGAACCGGATGAGGCGCGGCGTCAAGCCCAGATCAGTTTTGGCAATGTCACCAAACTACGTGAGCAGAGCCGCGAAATGCGGCTGTGGGCTGCGCTGGAGAGCATGCTGCAGGATACGCGCTACGCCTGGCGCGGACTGCGCAAGGGCCCGGCGTTTGCTGTTACGGCGGTCTTGTCTTTAGGCTTGGCGATTGGCGCGAATACCGCTATTTACTCCATTGTGGATGCGGCCATGCTGCGGCCATTGCCGGTGCCGGAACCGGAGCGTTTGGTCACGCTGGCGGCACCCAGTATCGACCAGCCGGGAAGCAAAAAAGCAGAGGAGCGCGAATCGTTCAGTTACCCGGTGTACGAGCAATTTCGCGCGGCGGCCGGAGACTCGGCGCACCTGATACTTGTCGGCTACCCGAACCGCGTGGAAGCCCAAGGGCAGAAGCCAGGAGCGCCAGTGGAGAAGGTCACGCGGGAATTCGTCTCGGGAGATGCATTCGCGACTTTGAGAGTACCGCCGGCGGTAGGACGCCTGTTTTCAAGCGAAGACGATCGTGTTCCGGGAGGCCATCCGGTAGCGGTGCTGAGTCACGATTATTGGCAGCGGCGTTTCCATGCCGATCGAGCGGTGGTGGGGCAAAGCTTACGCCTCGCAGGTAAAACGTACTACATCATAGGCGTCGCACGTGAAGGATTTTTCGGCATCGAACCGGGAAAGTTTGTTGATGTTTGGGTCCCGGCGATGATGTATGACAAAGAGGCATTTACGAACCCGGGCTGGGGCTGGTTTCGCATCGCCGGACGGTTGGCTCCGGGCGCCACTCGTGAAGAACTGCAAGCACGTCTACAGCCTAGTTTTCATTTCCAGCAGGAAGAAACGATCAAGAGATACTCGACCATGCCGCCCGCGATTCAAAAGCAATTTCGCGAGTTGGCGCTGCGTGTTCACTCGGCGGCAAGCGGGCCATCCAAATTCCGGCAAACTTTTGCCCGCCCGCTGTGGATTGTATTCAGCGTGGCGGCGGCGATACTGTTCATTGCCTGTTCCAACGTCGCCAGCTTGCTTCTGGCCCGGTTCACCGCTCGATCAGCAGAGATGGCCATGAGAGTTTCACTGGGTGCGGGCAGGCGGCGGTTGGTGAGACAACTGCTAACGGAGAGCCTGTTGCTCTCGGCACTGGCGGGCTGTCTCGGCTGGCTAGTGGCGCGAGCCGCAACGCCGGCGCTAGTGGGCATGCTTTCCAGAAAGGAAGATCCCGTACAATTCGCGCTGGCCATGGATACGCAAGTACTCTTGTTTTGCGCCGGGCTCTCCACTTTGGCCACGGTATTTTTCGGACTGCTGCCAGCGTGGCAAGCAGCCGGTGCGCAACCAATGAGCGCTCTACGCGGGGCAAGCGGGCAAGCGGGAAAACTCAGGATGGGACGCTTCTTCGTGGGCGTGCAGGTGGCATTCGCCTTTTGCCTGGTGATGGCGGGCGCGAGTTTCCTGTTCAGCTTGCGGAATTTGTTCACTGTCGATACAGGCTTTAACGCACACGGAGTGGCAGTAATCGGCATTAGCAGCGACTTAGGCAAGATACTTACGCCGAACGAAGTGCAACGCTCGCTAACGCGGATGGAACAGCTACGCGACA
>DATHIZ010000602.1:0-2406 GCA_035316385.1 Bryobacteraceae bacterium
CGATACCGACGGCGAGCCGGTCGAGCATTTGCCAGTCCAACTGCTCGCGTCGCAGATTGTCCAAGGCCGGCGAACCTGGATGCAGCGCGGGTTTGCCACTACCGACGAAGACGGTTCTTATACGTTACCGTCTCTGCAGGCGGGCCGCTACCTTGTTCGCACGCTCAACCATCCGGTGTCCGCTGCCGCTTCGAATGCGCCGGCACAAGTGTATGCAGCTCGCTACTACCCCGGCACTCCCGATCTTTCTTCGGCACAGGTGATACAGGTGACTGCGGGGCAAGACGTCACGATTGATATTTCCCTGCGCCCTGAAAATGCCTTTCGCGTGACCGGCAGCTTGGTGGGAATGCCGCAGGGCGGCGGCTCCGCATTCGTGTTGAATGACGCGGATGGGCAACCCGCAAGCTTCGAAGGGACTACAATCGACCAAAGCACCGGCAAGTTCACGATAGAACATGTGCCATCCGGATCCTGGACGATTGCTCTCCGAGTAAGCAACATGCATGGCAGCACCTATTCCGTGCGCCAGGATTTCACAGTGACCGGAAATGACGTCGGCGGCCTGCAGGTTCTGCCGCAGCCCGCGGCGGATATACCGGTGACGTTAAATCCGGCGTCGGGCGCAGGCGCGCAGATTCATTTGGTTCCGGCACAGAGTACGGCTCGTGAAAACTATTTCGCCCAGCGGAGCTCCCAGTCGTCTTTACCTACGGACCGCTCTCTGTTCATTGCGGGTGTCCCGCCGGGGAGCTATCGCCTGGTGGTAGATGTTTTTGGGCCGCAATGCGTGGAATCCGCTTCGTCCGGGAGCACGGATCTTACCCGCGACGACCTTATTGTCTCCGCGGGTTCGCAGCCGGAACTGATACTAGTCACCCTCGGCAATCGTTGCGCTACTCTCACGGGAAGGACTTCGCCTTCCGATGTCCAAGGAGTGAATGCATTCATAGTTGCGGCTCAGCAGACAGCGCAAGGCGCCGCGAAATTTGCCCCTTTCGTGACGGGTCAATCTTCCACTCTGGCCGGCCTTTCTCCCGGCACATATATGATTTATGCTTTTTCTAACTTAGACGACTTAGAATATGCAAATCCGGACGCGCTGCGCGAGTATCATGGCCAGCAGCTCAACTTACAAGCGGGACAACAAGCCAACGTTACAGTCGATGTCAACCAGCGGGAGCATAAGTAAGTGTGTTTGTTGCGTCTGTTAGTCACCTTCGCCAGCTTGCTGCCAGCCCTTTCCGCCGCCACCTTCACCATAGCCGGCGTTGTCGTGCAACACGCCTCGAACACGCCGCTCCGCCGTGCTCGAGTCTCCATCGCTTCGCTCGGCGACCGCGACCGGTGGATTTCGGTCGTTACCGGAAATCAGAGCGAATTTTCATTTACGGGTCTGCCGGCGGGCAAGTATTCGATCGCGGCCGATGTTCGTGGCGGGCGGCATCTTTTCCAGCAAAATGAAGGATTTTCGACAGCCATTGCGGTTGGACCGAATCTGGATTCCGAACACATCGTTTTTGCAATGGACGCAGCAGCGGCGATCAACGGCAGCGTCGTGGATGAGGATGGCGATCCGGTCGCTAACGCTCAAATCCTGTTGTTTCGCCGCGGCATCGTCTCCGGCAGACTCAAAACAGCGTTGCTTTACCAGGCGAGCACCTCTGCGGCAGGCGAGTTTCACGTGCGGAACCTCACGCCCGGCACTTACTTCGCCGCGGTACAAGCGCGGCCCTGGTTTGCTCAGTATCAGCCGCGTCCTCCGAACGCGCCGCAGAATGCAAACGAGCTGGATGTGGTCTATCCACTTACTTACTACCCGGGTTCAACCAATCTGGCTGACGCGACTCCTCTGAGCTTGGCGGACGGCGCCACCAGCGACCTGCGTCTGACTCTACGCGCCGTTCCGGCACTGCATATTGCTCTCGAGGGCACCCTGCCGGAAGAACTCCCGCAACTCTTCCAACTTGGCCCCGGCGGGACGGAGATCGCTGCCTCTAGCGTTGTGTCATTCGCCGACGCCGCCCGGAGGGAACTCTCCGGCGTGCCGCCGGGCGACTACATAGTGAACTTCCAGCGTGTGCGGGAAGGTGTGCCGGAAGGAGCCGGAAGAATGGCCGTCACGTTAACTGGCGATGCCACCATCAATGTCGGCGAACTTCGGAAGATGGGTATTACCGGAACGGTCATTCTGCCACAAGGCCAGCGGACACGAAGTCCCGGCGTCAGGCTTGAAAACGCCGCCAATGGCCACATTGTTCAAAGCATGGTGGCGCAAGATGGATCGTTCCATTTCAACGCGGGATCAACTCCACCCGGGCGCTACGAATTGCGGCTGGAGGATAGCGAACTGTACATGCAGGCGATTGCCGTGAAAGGCGCGACTTACTCGCGCGGCGAACTGGA
>DATHIZ010000603.1:0-3514 GCA_035316385.1 Bryobacteraceae bacterium
TGCAGTTATCGTGCAGGACGGCATCCGCCGCATGTATGAAAACTGCGAGGATCACTTCTACTACCTCACGGTCTGCAACGAGAATTACGTGCAGCCGCCGATGCCAGCGGGCCCGAACGTGGCCGAAGGCATCCTCCGCGGTATGTATCGCTACCAGGCCTCGGAGACCGGCCCCGCGCAAGTCACTTTGTTGGGCAGCGGCCCCATCCTGAACGAAGCCATCAAGGCGCAAAAGCTCCTGGCGGATAAGTATGGCATCTCCGCCGACGTGTGGAGCGTGACCAGTTATACCGAACTGCGCCGCGATGCGCTCATCATCGAGCGCTGGAACCGTCTCCACCCGGTCGAAGAGCCCCGCAAGCCGTACGTGGTTGAATCGATCGGCGGGCTCGACATGCCCATCATTGCCGCTTCGGATTACTTGAAGATCGTGGCCGATCAAATTTCGCCCTGGCTTCCGGGCCGTCTCACCGCGCTCGGCACCGACGGCTTTGGCCGCAGCGAAAACCGCGAACATCTCCGCCGGTTCTTCGAAGTGGACGCCGCCAGCATCGCGGGCGCCGCGCTGTCCCGCCTGGCCACATGGAGGCGCTATGATCCGGCCAAGGCTCAACAAGCGATCCTCGACCTGGGGTTAAACCCAGGCGGCATCGACCCGTCGCTAGCGTAGTAACTTAGCTTATATAATCAGGAAAGGCAGACGGTCTTGGCCGTCTGCCTTTCGCTTTTCAGGCCGCTTATAACTTCCGCTGCACTGCCCCAATAATTCGCCCGCTCGTTTTCTCCTGTAAAAAAGCAATTACACGCAGTCCACTACTTCCCCACTCGGAGTTATACGGAAGCGTGGTCTCTTTGGAGAACGGCGTATTTGCCTTCAGCGTTCCTACTTCGGCAATCCTACGCACCACCGCAACGTGTTTCAACATCCGCCCGGAATTTTCGCCTGCCCGCACTTGCGATTGCGTGTCATTCTGAGCCAGGGCCAGATACACCACAACGCTATCGTGAAGCTTTTCCGCGCCATCCCACCGCACGCGGGCCTCTATTTTTCCATCACTCCGGGTAGCGGCCAACTCCAGGGGGACCTTCGTCTGCCGAGCCGCTTTTGCAACCGCCTGGGTGAGTTTTGCCGCATTACTGCCCACTGCCTCTAACTGCCCGTCGACAACGGCCTGGGGAGTGTACACGTCCTCCACATGCAGCGCCTTCGCGTATTGCTGCTGCCGGGCGCTAAAAACTTCCGATGAAAACGGGTCCGACCACCCCAGCCGGTTCCAATAATCCACGTGCTCGCTCAGCACAATTACGTCCACGCCTGCAATAGGCTGTGTTTTATCTAAATCCGCTATCAACTGGTCGGCCGGAGGACAACTCGAGCAGCCCTCCGACGTAAAAAGCTCCAGCACCACCGGAGTTCTTGTGGCGGCGCCGCATGCGAATGCAAGCAGTACGGTTGCGGCGCTCAACGTAAAGATTTGTCTCACCATTTTCAATACTCCCCGAAAATCAATTCGCTGCAGGATGTTAAGAAGTTACTCGCACTTACTAACATCTTTTCACTACGTAGTCGCTGAAACCACTTGCCGGCTTGTCCGCGTCTTCTCCTACGTAAACGAAAGCGGCGCACAAACGCGGCGTACAGCCGCCAATAGCGAGTAAATCAGCAATGCGCGCCGCGACATTGGGAGGAAGACTTTTGCTTAAATCTATCCGCGCGTCCATACCAATTACTATGGCGCTCTTCTTGAGCACCACGCTGGCTCATGCACAGAAACTGGACGTTTATTTTGGCGTCGGTACTGCTATGGATAGCTCTAGTGGACAATCCATCGACACCTTCGGCACCGGCACTTCTTTTACCACTCCGGAGATGACCGGGGCCATGGGAAAAGTCGGCGCCGATTTCATGTTTACCCCGCACTTCGGTGTGGGCGGCCAGACCGATTTCCGCTTTGGGCAAGCGAGCTATGCGGGATTGAACTACCGGCCCGTCTTCTATGATTTCAACGGCATCTGGATGCCCTTCGGACACAAATATAAACGCGTGGTACCCGAATTCCAAGCCGGCTTGGGCGGGGTCAATCTTAAGTTCTACCTCCCGCAATCTTTTTGCGATTCCTTCGCCGGCTGCAGCAGTTCGAATACGTTTGTGGAGAGCTCTAACCACCTGCAGGTTCACATGTCCGCCGGTGTTCGCATTTATGCTACTTCCCATCTGTTCATCCGTCCGCAAGTCGACGCGCGTTACGTGAACAACTTTTTCCAGTTCGGTAGCAATTGGGTGCCTGAATACGGCGCTGCTGTCGGCTGGACTTTCGGCGAACGATAACTCCTGACTCCTGAGTTCTCGTTCCACCCTGGGAGGATTGCCCGCTCGCGCGTAATCCTCCCAGGGCTTTTTAGACGACCTTTTTGGACAAGTGGGACAATCGCACTAGGGCGCTTCCTTGCATCGCCCTATGGTATGCCCCTCCAGCGCGCTCTGCACATTGTTATCCCCGGAGGCGCTGGACAAGTCGGCACGATTCTTGCGCGCCATTTTCATGGACAAGGCCATCTTGTCACCGTCATAGCGCGCTACCCCAAACCTCGCGACTGGCAGACCGTCCATTGGACCGGCGACGAACTAGGCCCTTGGGTCGAATCTATAGATGGCGCGGACGTCGTGATCAACCTCGCGGGCCGCAGCGTGGACTGCCGCTACAACGCCGCCCACCGCCGCGAGATTAAGACTTCACGCGTGCTGACCACGGCCCTGCTTGGCCAAGCCATTGCCCAAAGTGCCCGCCCGCCGCAGCTTTGGATGAACGCCAGCACCGCCACTATTTATCGCCACAGCCTCATCCTCCCCATGGACGACATCAGCGGCGAGATTGGCGGCAATGAGGCCGGCGTGCCGCCCACCTGGCGCTTTAGCATAGACGTAGCCACATCCTGGGAAAGAACATTCTTCGCCGCTCCCACGCCACACACCCGCAAACTGGCCCTGCGCAGCGCCATGATCATGAGCCCTGATTGCGGCGGAGTGTTTCACAGGTTATTGCGTTTGGTCCGCTACGGTCTGGGAGGCTCCGCCGGCTCCGGCAACCAGTACGTGTCCTGGGTTCACGATATCGATTTCATTCGTGCCATCGAGTTTCTGATTAACCGCACGGATCTCCAGGGGCCCATTAATATCGCCTCGCCCGAACCCATTCCCAACCGGCAGTTTATGTGCTGCCTGCGCCGGGCCTGGTGCACTAGTTATATCGGGATACCTTCGCCTGCGTGGATGCTCGCCATCGGCGCATTCCTGCTCCGAACCGAAACCGAACTCATTCTCAAGAGCCGCCGGGTCGTCCCGCGCCGGCTCCTCGATGCCGGGTTCGAATTTCATTTCCCTAATTGGCGCGGCGCCACACATGACCTGGTCGCGCGCTGGCGCGACGTTCAAACGAAATAGTTCCCGCGCGATAGCGGGAACGAATCCGCTCTTTTTTCGTCTAAGATCGAAATACAGCCAAGGAGCCCCCCG
>DATHIZ010000604.1:0-16060 GCA_035316385.1 Bryobacteraceae bacterium
CTTCCTGCCGCCGCAGGAAGCTGCCAAGGGCATGCATGGCGACCGCGTGCTGGTCCACGTCACTCGGATTGCGCAAGAGGGCAGGGCAGAGGGCGAGATCTTTCGGATCCTCCGGCGCGCCCACATTCTGGTTGTCGGCGAATTTCGCATCAAGAAGCGCGGCAACTTTGTCATTCCTTCCGATGAGCGCGTCCAGCAATGGATCGAAATTCCGGAAGGCATGGAAGTGCCGCCGCCTAAACCCTCGGTGGACCGGGTAGGCGCTGAACCGCGCGTCATTTCCTCCGTCGAAGATCTCGACGGCATGATCGTCAACGTTGAAATTCTGGAATTTCCCAAAGACGGCGACTACGGCGTGGGCCGCGTGGTCGAGATCTTAGGCTATCCGGACGATTTCGGCGTGGATGTGGAAATCATCATCCGGAAGCACCACCTGCCGCATGAATTTCCGCCGCAAGCCATTGAGCAGGCTCGCGCGATAACGCGCGAAATCGACGATGCCGAGCTCGCCCGGCGGCACGACTTCCGGCATCTCGATATCGTTACCATCGATGGCGAAACCGCACGCGACTTCGACGACGCCGTCTGGCTGGAACGGCTGGCCAATGGCAACTATGCCCTGCAAGTTCATATTGCCGATGTCGGCTATTACGTCCGGCCCGGCACGCCCATCGATATAGAAGCGCAGATGCGCGGCACTAGCGTCTACTTCCCTGACCGCGCGGTGCCCATGCTGCCCATCGAGCTTTCCACCGATATCTGCTCGCTGCGTCCGCAGGAGGACCGTCTGGTGCTCTCGGCCCTGCTTGAAATCGACCGCCAGGGCGATGTGGTCTCTCAGCACTTCACGCGCGGCATCATTCGCAGCGTGGAGCGCATGACCTATACCGCTGTTTTCGGCGTGCTGGAAGGGGACCCGGAACTGCGCGAGCGCTACACCAAGCTCATCGCCCGGTTTGAACTCATGCAGGAGCTGGCGCTGCTACTCAACCGCAAGCGCGCCAAGCGCGGCTCCATCGACTTCGATATGCCCGAAGCCAATATCACGCTGGATACGGCCGGGCAAATGACAGGCGTCACGCGCGCTGGACGCAACATCGCGCACCGCATTATTGAAGAGTTCATGCTGGCGGCGAATGAAGCCGTGGCGGCGCATCTCGAAGCCGCCCTGATTCCCAGTCTCTACCGCATTCACGAACGTCCCGAAGGTAAACGTGTCCTGGAGTTTGAAGAGATCGCCGCGCACTTCGGCTATTCGCTCGGGGTGGGCGCTATTCCGGTCAGGCGTTTTCCGATTGCGGAGAAACGCCGCGACGGGCGCAAAGTGCGGAAGGACATCGTGATGGCGCGCGAAGACTTCGATATTTCCTCACGCAACTATCAGCGCTTGATTGCTAAAATCGCGGGCAAGCCGGAAGAGCGCATTCTTAGCTACTTAATGCTGCGTTCGCTCAAACAGGCGCGCTACAGCAACGTGAACGAGGGCCATTTCGCGTTGGCCGCTCCGGCCTATACACATTTCACGTCTCCCATCCGCCGCTACCCGGACCTGGTGGTGCATCGCGTTCTAGCGCATTATCTGGACACCAAGGGTCCGTTTCTCGAAGAGCAGACGCTGCATGAGATCGGTAACGATACTTCCTTCACCGAACGGCGCGCCGCCGAAGCCGAGCGCGAGCTGATCGAATCGAAGAAAGTCAAATTCATGGAAGACCGGGTCGGAGAGGAATTTGATGCGCTCATCATCAGCACCACTAAGTTTGGCTTTTTCGTCGAATTGGCTGATCTCTTTGTGGAGGGGTTGGTGCCGATCGAGACACTGCCCGGCGACCGTTATCGCTATCACGAGAACGGCCGCCAAGTCATCGGAGAACGTACCCGCAAAACCTATGCTATTGGCGATGCGGTGCGCGTGCGGCTAGACCGCGCCGACACCGTCGAGCGCAAACTCAACTTTGCCGTAGTCGAACCAAGCTCGCGCTCGAACAGGAAGAAGAAACGCTAATTACTTGATGCGGCGATCCAGCTCGGACCAAATTGAAGAGTCATCGGCCACTCGCTTCTTCCTTCATCGTGGCATCTACCGGCCTTGCACGGCCTTGCGGGCTTCCGCGTCATCGTAGCTCTCGCCGTACATCGAAGGAACCCTGGCGCCCATTGGCCGCAAATAGACTGATAACTGCCCCCGGTGATGGATGGAGTGGTGCATCGTAACCATGAGAAAAGTCACGGCGGGCGCCTTGAATATGCCGGCGAAGTCCAGGGTCTGGGCCAATTGTTCCGGGGTTCGAGTTTTAATCAGTGCCAAGTTCTCCCCAAAGGCATCCGAGTACCAGCACGCCACATCTGCGGTAGTCTTCATCGACTCCGGCCGCTTCATTGCGAAATCGAACACTCCGGTGGCCACTCCGCTGAGGAATCGGCACTCGGCGATAGCCACATGTGCCGCAAGGTCCATGGCGGTCTTGGCAATGGGATCTGGACGGAAGTCGCCCTTATCCGCCGGCAAAGCTTCTAAGATTTTCTTCGTCAATCCGTGCTCGAACTCGAGGCTCGGCAGCAATGTCTGCAGCAGAATGGAGGCTTGTTCAGGTTGAAGAGGTTCCATAAATTCAATAGTGCGCCCTTGTGAGTATACAGGGCGGAACCCGTGCCCTTGCGCTATTCCAGAACGCGGATAAATTCCGCTATTACCTGATATTTTTCATCGTCCTGATCCAGATCCCAGGAAGGATAGTCCGGATTCAGGCTCTCCATGCGAATGCGGGTTTGGACGAAGCTGTCGGTGGTAGCAAGTTTTTCGCTGCGATAGCGCTTCACTGTGTATTGATTGTCGTCGGCGAGTTCGGAATTGCGAACTAACACCAACCGCCCATTGCGCGAGCCCACGACGTTGCGGCGAAAGACACACAGACTGCCGTCCGGGATCCTGGGTTCCATGGAATGGCCCGCTATTCTTGCGAGGAACATGTTTTCGTCCAGTTTTAGATCGGGCGGCGTTTCTATCCATTCGTCGATCCGGACGTCTTCCGGATTAGTCAAGAATGGCCCAGCCGCTACCGCCAGTGAGTAACACGGCAAATGGGTCCGAAATTGCAACACGCCCGACGGAACGTGTTTGCGGTAAAGCTCACTCAGGGTTTTGTCGAAGTCGCCGACCGCGACAGCTTCCCGGTCGGTGACCCGGATCGTCTGTGAAGCGCCGCTTTCCAGGCGCTCTAAAACTGCTTTCCCACCCTCGCCTTGCGCCTGCACGTGCAGATCGTCTTCGAGTTCAGCCAGCACTTCGGCGTCTTCGTCGCTGGCCAGTGATTCCCAGTCACGCCGTAACCGCACGTGCAACCGGTCCGTGGCTGGATCCAGCAGCAAGACACCCAAAGTCTCCATGCCCCGGCCAGGTAACTCAGATAGCAGCAGCGAGTATTGTCCCTGATGCTTGGGGGCAACGCTTCGAATACTGATGACTGACGCTAACATGACGTAAGCTCTTCCACAAGCTTATCGTCCTTTCCTCAGTTCACTCCGGGTTTTCTTACACCATACGGGCGTCACAAAAAGAACTTAAGGCGTAGGCGCGCCCGCGTAATACCCCTTGCGCGCGCGTACTTTGACGTTGCCGAGACCCACCACCACCTTGACGTTGCGGTAAGTCTTGTCGCTGGGATTGGCCGAAACGTAACGAATGATGTATTGCGTAGTGACTTCGCCCGCTATATCAGCCACGGCATGGTACATGCGGCCGTCCACCACCGACCGGTAGGCGCCGACGCCGACCGTCAGAGCATAGTTGCCGTCGTCAGAGGGGTGCGATAGATAGCCATCCGTGTCCTTGTAAACGTCACCCAGGGGATACACGACGCGCCCGCCCGTCTCGGTTGCAAGTTTTACAAGATTATCGTCCGTTTCGGTGGTAAAACCGAACGCCTGCGTACTGATGCAATAAATGGTCACCAGGTTGCGTTGCGCCAGTTCCACGACCTGTTGCAGCGAATGCTTGCTGGCATTATCGTGTCCATCGCCGACAATCACAATAATGCGCCGCGGCTCAATCGGTTCCCCTTTTACCAGTTTGCGGCTGGTGCAAGCCAGGTAAACGGCGTCGTATAGCGCCGAGCCGCCGCCGGGCTTCAGCTTACGAATTTTTTCCACCATCGGCTCCGGGTCGCTGGTGGTATTCACCGCAATTTCGGCATCCTGCGCAAAATCGATCAAGTACCCTGCGTATTTCGGATCACCGGTCAACAGATTTTGAATCAGCTCGATGGTAGCGTTCTGAAAGTTTGGCCAGTGAATACGGCTAGCCGTGCTCATATCCAGCAGAAACCCAATTACCACCGGCTGGCTGCGCTCAGCCGTGAAGAACGTCATCTTCTGCGGTTTGTTCTCTTCGAACACCTGAAAATCAGCCTCTTTCAAGTTCGAAACAAACCGGCCCTTTTCATCGGTCACCGTCACCGGCACAATGACTTCATTCACGGAGACCCGGATCGCATCGTCGTTGGAAGCCCCCGTAGGTTTGGGAGGCTCCGCGGCTGGAACCGAAAGGGTCGTCTCGCTCTTACCGCCCGGTTCCGGTGCTTTCGTTTGGTCCGGCTTGGGTTGCTCTGGTTTGGCTTGATCCGGCTTCGCGGGCTGCGGTTGCGCCGGAGCCTGTTGCGCCGCCTGTGCAGCGAAAGGAAGAAAACAGAAACGGAGCGCGAGCATAGCCGCGAGCAATGTCGGCTTAAAAGACTGCATGAGGGAGGGTGCCTGCATGAATTATAGCCGCCATCAGCGCTGTACGCGTCCGGACCCGCCGCCATCGAGCAAGGCGTACACCTCGTCGGCCGTCAAGCGGTTGAAATCGCCGGGTATGGAATGCTTTAGGCAGGAGGCGGCGACCGCGAATTCCAACGCGTCGGCGGATCCCTTAAAGCGGCCCGTTCCCAAAGAAGACAATCCGTAGATCAAGCCGGCCGCGAAACTATCGCCGCCGCCCACCCGGTCCACAATATGCGTAATGTCATATTTGCGGCTCAGCAAAAACTCCTTCCCGTCGTATAAGCAGGCCGACCAGCCATTGTGCGAGGCGCTCTTGGATTCCCGCAAAGTGATCGCCAGCGTTTTGATATTGGGATAGGTGGCCAGCACGCGCTCACATAGCTCCTGGTATTTCTCGCGCTCCAGGCTGCCCGATTCGACATCTATATCGACATGCACGCCGATGCATTTCTGGCAATCCTCTTCGTTGGCGATGCAAACATCCACCAGCTTGGCTAGTTCCGGCATGACTTCGTGCGCGGGCTTGCCCCATTTCCACAGGTTCTTTCGGTAATTCAAATCGCAGGAAATCTGGATGCCCTTGGCGCGGGCGGCGCGCAATGCCTCGAGCGACAATTCAGCCGCGGAGGCGCTGATGGCCGGCATAATGCCCGTAATGTGAAACCAAGTGACGTCTTTCAGCGCTTTGTCCCAATCAATGGATCCTGGTTTTGCCAGGGCAATCGCGCTATTCTCGCGGTCATATAGCACCTTCGACGCGCGCTGGTTCGCGCCGGATTCGACGAAATAGATGCCCATCCGTCCGGGTCCGCGCACAATCTGTCCGCTATCCACTCCAAAGCGGCGCACTTCGCCGATGAAGGCGTCAGCCACCGCATTGGCCGGCGGCAGCACGGTAATGAAGCGGCTGCGCGCGTTGAACGTCGCCAGGGAAACGGCCACATTGGCCTCGCCCCCACCGAAAGTAGCCGAAAACAGCGGCGATTGAAGCAGGCGCTCAAAACCGGGCGGCGTCAGCCGCAGCATCACTTCGCCAAAGGTTGCAATCAAAGGTGTCATCCCTCGGAATTGTAACGCTTGTTATGGAATGGGTTATGGAACGGTAACCGGATCCGGCACATTTGGCGCCAGGACGGCCTCAATACCGGAGGAAGCGTCCATGGCGGGCAAACCCTCCACGGTTTGAACGGTGAACGTGCTTTGCGGGTAGGAAGTGGTTTTGCTGATCGCCGACCCGGCGTGGGCATTCAAAGAAAATGCGTTGACTTGCACCGGCGCTTGCACGGACTGGATCGCCGAGGCAGCTTTGCGCAATCGTTGAAACGCTTCCTGCGCATCGTCGAGAAAGCTACCGAAGGTCAATTGCATCCCCGTGAAGATCAGTTGGCGCGACCGGACCTGCGTCGCCCGTGCTCCGCTCAGCCAGACCACCTGACCGGGTGTTGCGGGAGCTTGCGGCGAAAGCCGCCCGACTCCCTGGCACATGCTTACGTCGTTTAATGGATCACGCAACGCTTGCACCACGTTGATAAGCGCATTAGGAAAAAGTCCCTGTATACTGGCCCGCGTGGCGTCGTAGTTTTCGATGCGCGATGTGAAACAGGTTGCGATTAGGATCTGATCCGGGGCTGCCGACGCCGCACTCGCGCTGCGCTGCATTTTGGATAGCGCTTCTGGCAGGGACGATCCGATTTGTCCGGCTATGAACGCCAGCCCGTCGGGATTTTCCGTCCGGTGGGTCGCTACTACCGCCTCAATCACGACCTTCGACGGCTCGTAACCCAGGGCGCCCACTTGGACAATGCTCAACACCGGCAGAGGCAGCTTACGCTCGGTGAAAATGTCCGTGGTCTGCGCCTGGACCCGCCGGGCGTCGCCGACCCCCGCCACAAATGCTCGCAGTTTGATAATGGTCTCGCCGCGCGTATCGCGAACTAAATCATTTAGGCTTTGCCGGATTTGCGCTGAGAGGCCGCCGGTCTTCAGCAGCGTGGAAACATGAAAGTCGAGACTGCCGGTATCGGCTGCCAGCGCCATCGGCAGCTCGCGGGGAAGCGGTAGAATTTGCGGCTTCGGTTCCTCGTACTTCTTCTTTTGCGCGCCAATGTCCCGAACGCCCATGGACAGCAAAACTCCCAATCCTATGCCAACCGAAAAAGTCCGTCGCCGCATGCCGCTCAAAGATCTAGACTACTTTAAGGCGCTGGACAGTCCGCGAATGGACTTGGATGCCAGTCCAATTGGGCCTGCCAATCTGTTATCTTGAGAGTTGGCTGATTTGTCGCAGATAGACCTTGATCCGAACTCCGACGTGCCTCTCTATAAGCAGTTGGCGGAGTCCGTGCGTACGTTGGTCGATCGCGGCGCTATCGAACGCGGCGAGCGTCTGCCGGCCACGCGGGAATTGGCTGGCCTGCTTGGACTGAACCGGACTACCGTTTCGGCCGCCTACGCCATGCTCGAACAGAGTGGACTGCTCGAAGGGCACGTGGGCCGCGGCAGTTTCATTGCGAAGTCCGATCGCCCGCTCGCGTTGACATCCCTTGCGGCCAGATCGATCGATTGGGAACACCTGCTGCCGCCGCTCGAATCTTTATCGGTTCCGGCACGCAAAATATCCATCAGTTTCGCTAGTTCCTGCCCGGCTGGCGAAGCGTTTCCTTTGGCCGAGTTCCGCCGCCTGTCCAAAGAAGTCATCGACAGTCCGGAAGCGGCGCAAATTCTGCAGCTTGGTTCTCCGCACGGGTACCCGCCCTTACGCCGTTACCTGCTCGAAAACGCGCTTGCGGCCGGCATGGTCCTCCCCGGAGACGATCTCATCGTCACCAACGGTTGTCAGCAAGCTCTCGATCTGATCGCGCGGTTGTTCTTCAATGGGAACGGCCGCGGCGTGGTGATTGAAGATCCCGTGTATCGAGGTGTGGTCCGAGTCTTCGCGCGCGCTGGCGCCACGGTTCTTTCTGTTCCGTTGGACGAATCGGGAATCGATTTAAACGCCCTGCAGGAACTCATTCACCAGCACCGTCCACGCCTGCTCGTTGTGACGCCCAGCTTTCAAAATCCGACCGGCGCCACACTTCCATTGGAACGGCGCAAACGGCTGGTGGACTTGGCGCAGCGTCATGGCCTGGTATTGGTGGAGAACGACATTTGTAGCGAACTGCGGTATGAAGGCAAGTCCCTTCCCACCCTAAAGCAACTTGACGAATCGGGCAGCACCATCTTGCTGCGCAGCTATTCAAAGATTTCTTTCCCGGGTTTGCGCGTGGGCTGGGCGATCGCGCCGCGGCCCGTCATCGCCCGCATGGCTGAGGCCAAGCAGACCAGTGACCTGCACTCCGATCAGCTCTCGCAGGCCGTATTGTTGCGCTTTGCCGAATCGGGCGAACTTGCGCGGCATCTGGACTTAACCCGCCGCGTCGGCGCCGAGCGTTTGAGTTCCATTTTGCGCTGCTGCGCGCGTTACCTTCCCGCTGGCTCCCGCTTTACGCGCCCCGAAGGCGGCATGAGCCTATGGGTGGATCTGCCCGCGCCCTTCACCGCCGAAACACTGCTGAGCCGGGTGGAGCAGCGCGGTGTCGATTTTCTTCCGGGAAACTTTTTTTCCGTCCAGCGAAGTCATCCGCGCGCGCTGCGGCTGAGCTTTGGCGGCCTGTCTCCCGATCAGATTTCTCGCGGCATGCAAATTTTGGGCGAAGCCGCCGCCTCCGAACCCGCCGCGGCGCTTGAACCCGTCGCCGCTTCAGTCTAAGAAATGCCATTGAAGGACACCTGACATGAACTTTTTGACCGATCAATTCCGATTAAAAGTCGGCCTAGCCGAGATGCTGAAAGGCGGCGTCATCATGGATGTCGTCAATGCCGAACAAGCCTTGATTGCCGAACGCGCCGGGGCTTGCGCTGTCATGGCGCTTGAACGCGTCCCCTCCGATATCCGCAAAGACGGCGGAGTGGCACGCATGTCACAGATCAAGATCATCCGCGACATCATGGCCGCGGTTACCATCCCTGTGATGGCCAAAGTGCGCATCGGCCACTTTACCGAGGCCCGCATTCTGGAAGTGCTCGGCGTCGATTACATCGATGAGAGCGAAGTGCTGACGCCCGCCGACGAAGAGCACCACGTCGATAAGCTCGGCTTTAAAGTGCCGTTTGTGTGCGGCGCTCGTAATCTAGGGGAAGCGCTCCGCCGCATTGCGGAGGGCGCGGCCATGATCCGTACCAAAGGCGAAGCGGGTTCGGGCAACATTGTCGAAGCCGTTCGCCACATCCGCACCATTGTGAAGGAAATGAAGCAGCTCACCGTGCTCGGCAAGGAAGAGTTGTTTCACGCGGCGAAAAATCTTCAGGCGCCTTTGGAACTGGTCCAGTACGTGGCGGAGCACGGCAAATTGCCTGTGCCGAATTTTTCCGCTGGCGGCATTGCCACGCCGGCCGATGCGGCGCTGGTTATGCAGCTCGGAGCGGAGGCCGTTTTCGTCGGCTCCGGCATCTTCAAGTCTTCTGATCCGGAAGCGCGAGCCAAGGCCATCGTCAAGGCGGCTACCTACTACCAGGATCCGGTCAAGCTGCTCGAAGCCAGCGAAGAACTTGGCGAAGCCATGGCCGGTCTTGAGATTTCCAAACTTCCGGAGTCGGAGCTGATGCAGACGCGCGGCTGGTAGGGGCCGTGATTGCAAAAAGTGATGCAAAAGAAAGTTGGCGTTCTGGCTCTGCAGGGTGACTTTGAAAGACACCGGAATGCGTTGACGCGCGCCGGGGCTGCAGCCAGCGAAGTCCGCACTGCAGCCGATTTGGCCGCTGTGGATGGGTTAATCATCCCGGGCGGCGAAAGCACCACCATGCTCAAGCTGCTCGACATGGAGGGGCTGTTCGAACCGCTGATCGAGTTCGGGCGGACGAAGCCCATTTTCGGAACTTGCGCGGGCGTCATCCTGCTTGCGACCGAAGTGCTGAATCCCGCTCAACACTCGCTCGGATTATTGGATTTGACGGTAGAGCGCAACGCCTACGGCCGCCAGATTGACAGCCGCATCGCTCGTATCGACGTAGCCGGCGAAAGCTCCGAAGCCGTTTTCATTCGCGCTCCGATCATCCGCCGGGCCGGTCCGCAAACCAAAGTGCTGGCGGAATACGCAGGCACGCCGGTGCTGGTGGAGCAGGGAAGACACTTGGCCGCAACCTTTCATCCCGAGCTCAGTTCCAGTGACCGCGTCCACCGGTATTTTATTGATAAGCTGTCCTCGTAAGAGGAGGCCGGCGAATGGGACGCGAAGCGATTTGCCAGTGTCGATGGGCGAGTGACGCAGCCGTTTGCAAGGTACTGCTGGAATCGCGCGAGCTTATCGTGCGCGGAGCCATTCGCCGCCGCGTTCCCCTCTCCGCCCTAGGGGACGTATCGGTAAAGGCTGACCAGCTCACCTTTCGCGTGGGCCGGGAGAATATCGCTTTAACTCTGGGCTCTGCTGTAGCGCAACGATGGGCAGAGGCGATAGCAACTCCGCCGCCGAGCCTCGCGAAAAAACTCGGAATTTCTCGAACCTCGAACGTTTTGCTGATCGGTGACGCGGACGGCGAACTGAAAGCTGCGCTCGCCGAGGCGGGCGCCGTGGATGGGAACAAGGTGAACCTGATTCTAGCCTGCGTAGAGACGCCTGCCGAGTTGGATCGTGCCTTGGAACAATGCGCCGCCGACGCTGCTAACTCTCCCTTGTGGATTATTTATCCCAAAGGAACCGGTCACAAACTCGGTGAGCCCGCAGTGCTCGAAACTCTTCGTAGTCACGGCTTCATGGATACTAAGGTTGCATCCGTCTCCACGAAATTGACGGCGCTCCGCTTCGTAAAGCGCGCGCGTTAGTTTTTCCGCAACGCGTCCAGCAGATCCACTCATCGCACTTCAATAATCCGTTCTCCCGCTTTCAATCCCACCTCGATCTTCGGCCAAAGCATCTCCATCACAGCAAGTAGCGCCTTCGTACGGCAATTTCCGAATCGAATCCAAATAAACTGCCGGCAGTCCACGCCTCGGGACGCTAAAAAGGGGCGAGAGCTGCAGGTAGCTGGTTATCAACCAGAAATCTCACGATACTCGAAGAACCGTGTGATCCGCTTGATGCGCCGCGTATTCGATGGCGGCGTAAATAGCCTCTTTTTCTCCGGTCAGATATTTCTATCTCCTGTTGGCCTGCGGGCGTATGGACCAAAACAACTTTCCTGCAACTTCTTAATTTCGATATGTATCAACATGTCATACTGCCAATTTTCTATTAGACGTGCAGTTCCGAAAACAGGAGAATCCAAAAAGCTTCTATGTGGGTAGTCAGGTTAGCTCTCGATCGGCCTTACACGTTTATCGTACTCGCGGTCGTGATTCTTCTTCTGGGTGTCGGCGCCGTCGCCACGACCCCGACTGATATCTTTCCCAGGATCGACATCCCCGTGGTCAGCATCATTTGGACCTACGACGGCCTTCCGACCACGGAAATGGAGAAGCGAATCACGACTTTTAGCGAGTTTGTGATGGCGGTCGTGAATGATGTCAAAAGCATCGAATCCCAAACGCTCAGCGGCGTCTCAGTCATAAAAGTCTATTTCCATCCCCAGGTGCGCATTGATGCCGCCATGGCGCAGGTCACTTCCGCCGTGCAGGGCATCCGGTTTCGCATGCCACCCGGGATTAATCCGCCTTGGATCTTGCGCTTCGGCGCGGACACTGTCCCTATTATTCAGCTGGCGCTGAGCAGTAATACGCTTTCCGAGGCGGAGCTGTACGACTACGGTTTGTTCCGCGTTCGCCAGCAATTGTCCACCGTGCCCGGTACGCTGTTGCCGGCGCCTTATGGAGGGAAAGTCCGCCAGGTCATGGTCGATCTGGATCCGAATGCGCTTCTTTCCAAAGGGTTAACTCCTATTGATGTCAGCAATGCCATCAATGCGCAGAACGTCACTCTGCCGACCGGAACGGTAAAAGTGGGTGATCGCGATTACGCCATCACGACCAGCAGCAGCCCCGTGGAGCCTGGCGATCTGAACCGCGCGCCCATCAAAGCGGCCAATGGCAGCGTCATATATATCCGCGACGTGGCTCATGTCCACGATGGCTACGCAGTGCAACAGGCTGGAGTCCGCCGCGATGGTCAACCGGCGGTCCTGCTCTCCATCATGAAGACTGGCAGCGTCTCCACCCTCGACATTGTGGATCAGATCAAGAATGACATTCTGCCCACCAGTCGCGCCGCGGCGCCTCCGGGATTGAAAATCACGGAGTTGTTTGACCAATCGATTTTTGTCAGAGCTTCGGTGGAGGGCGTGATTCGCGAAGGCATCATTGCTGCGTGTCTTACTGCCGCCATGATCCTGCTCTTCCTGGGGAGTTGGCGCAGCACCTTGATTATCGCGGTCTCCATTCCGCTTTCGATTCTGTGTTCCATCATTACGCTCAGCGCGTTGGGAAATACTCTCAACGTGATGACGTTGGGCGGCCTTGCGCTGGCGATCGGAATTCTGGTGGATGATGCGACCGTAACTATCGAAAATATCCACCGGCATATGGATGGCAAGTCCCTGCGCGATGCCATTCTGGAAGGCGCATCGGAAATTGCGGGTCCCACTTTCGTTTCCACGCTCACCATCTGTATCGTCTTCGTTTCGGTGGTGTTCTTAACGGGACCAGCGAAGTATCTGTTTACACCGATGGCCATGGCGGTTGTCTTCGCGATGATGGCATCGTATATCCTGTCGCGAACTTTGGTGCCTGTGTTGGTGAAGATGCTCCTTGCGTCCGAACACGCCGGCCATGCAGTCTCCGAAAACTGGTTCTCCCGCATTCACACGCGCTTCAATGCCGGATACGAAAAGCTGCAAGCCCGTTATACCGGATGGTTGCGTAATTATCTGCTGGCCCCGAAACAGGCGTTTTTGCTTTCCGGAGCCATCATGGTAACCCCTTTTCTGTTGCTGCCCTTCTTGGGCCGTGACTTTTTTCCCAGTGTGGACGCCGGCCAGTTCCGGCTGCACGTACGAGCCATTCCTGGAACGCGTCTCGAACAAACGAGGTTTGTTTTTACACAAGTGGAGCAACAGATACGCAAAGTCATCCCGGCGCATGACCTCGATCTGATATTGGATAACATCGGCCGCCCGCCGGATACCTTTAACCTGGCATTTGGAGACGGAGCCACCATCGGAACGTTCGATGGTGAGATCCAAGTCGCCCTCAACAAAGGACATCGTCCTACTGAAGGCTACGTGAAGATCTTGCGGGAAAAGCTGCCGAAACAATTTCCTGGCTTGGTGTTCTATTTCCAGCCCGCCGATATCGTTACTCAGATTCTCGATTTCGGTTTGCCGGCTCCGATTGACGTGCAAGTCGCCGGATATGGCGGCCGAGCCAACTTTGAGATCGCAAAGCAAATGCAAGCGCGGATCAGCGGTATTCCCGGAGCCGTTGACGTCCACGTACAGCAGGTACTCGATGGCCCCAGTCTGTATCTCGACATCGACCGGACCCGTTCCATGGAATTCGGTTTGACGCAACAGGATGTTTCCAATAGCCTAAACGTCTCGCTGAGTTCAAGCGCCCAGGTACAACCAAACTGGTGGCTCGATCCCAAGATGGGAATGACCTACATGGTGGCGGCCCAGACGCCTCAATATAAGCTCGCGTCGCTCAATGCCGTTGGGAATACGCCCATACCGACCAAAGATGGATCGACCCAATTACTGAGTAACATGGCCACCATCTCACACGGCGTGCAGCCGGTGAATGTCAACCACCGCAACGTGCAGCCGGTATTTGATGTCTACGCTAGCGTCCAGGATAGTGATCTGGGTGCGGTGACCGGCAAGATCGAAAAGGTGATGGCGGAATTCCGTCCGAAGCTTGCTCCCGGCAATATTATTGAAATGCGCGGAGAAGCGGCCAGCATGCAGGAAGCGTTCCAGCGCCTGGGCATTGGTTTGGTCTTTGCTGCCATGCTTGTCTACCTGCTCATGGTGGTGAATTTTCAGAGTTGGTTGGAACCGTTCATCATCATCACGGCGCTGCCTGGAGCTTTTTGCGGCATCGTCTGGGCGCTCTTCCTCACTCAGAGCACGTTTAACGTGCCCAGCTTGATGGGCGCAATCATGAGCATTGGCGTGGCCACAGCCAACAGCATTTTGCTGGTCACGTTCGCCAATGAACGTTTTGAGATCGGCCGGACCGCTTTCGAAGCCGCGGTTGACGCCGGTTCCACCCGTCTGCGTCCGATTTGCATGACCGCCATGGCGATGATCATCGGCATGGTGCCCATGGCTCTAGGCATAGGCGAGGGCGGCGAGCAGAATGCTCCACTGGCCCGCGCCGTCATTGGCGGCTTGACGCTTGCCACTGTCGCAACCTTATTTTTCGTGCCCCTAATGTACAGCGTTCTCCGCAATAAATCAGTCACCGCTCAGGAGTTTGTTTAATGCAGATAGAAGATTCCATACTCGATGATCCGGCAATAGGTAGACCCAAAGTGGAGCGGCCTGCTCCCGGCAAGAAGAGCCGGGTGGGCTTGGTCGCAGCCGGATTGGTGGTCTTGCTTGCGCTGCTTGCCATCGGCATTGTTCCGCGCTTTGTCCGAGCGTCGGAAGCGCAGGCACTCGCCAAAGAAAGCACATCCAGCTTACCGGTTGTAGTCACAACGGCTGCTCATCTTGCTCCGCCTACCTCGGAACTGGCCCTTCCGGGAAACATAGAGGGTGTTTACGTCTCATCTCTGTATGCCCGGGCCAACGGCTATGTGAAGCAGCGATTCGTGGATATCGGCGACAAGGTGCACGCCGGTCAATTGCTGGCGGTAATCGAATCTCCTGAGATCGATCAGGAATTGGCGCAAGCAAAAGCGGCGGCGAGCCAGAGCGCGGCCGCTTATGAACAAGCCAAAGCGAACTTAGCCGAATCGCAGGCGGCGGTTGTTCAAAGCCAGGCGAACCTGGAGCAGGCGAAGGCTAATCAGGAAATTGCACAAACAACGGATACCCGTTGGTCGCGCTTAGTGTCAAAGGGCGTGTTGCCCAAGCAAGAAGGCGATGAAAGAAGAAGCGCCTACAACGCGCGCCAGGCGGAAGTAGCCGCGGCCCAGGCTAGTATTCAGACGGCGCAAGCCACTGTCATCGCGCGTCAAGCCGGTATCAATGCGGCGCAGGCTAATATCTCCGCCGCGCAAGCCGGCGTGAGCCGGTTGGAACAGATGGTGTCCTTTGAACGCGTAGTGGCTCCTTTCGATGGAGTCATTACGGAGCGCAAAGTGGAGCGTGGCGACCTCGTCACCGCCGGTAGCGGCTCCGCGCAGTCTCACCTGTTCAGCATCGCTCAGGCCAGCGTATTGCGTATTCAGGTGCAAGTGCCCCAGGCGTATGCCGCCGAAATTCAAAACGGCCAGAGCGCTCAGGTTGCGGTACGCGGCCAAGGCCAAACGGTCGTCACCGGCAAGGTCGTCCGCTCGGCGAATGCCTTGGACTCCCAATCGAGGACGCTGCTAACAGAAATCCAGGTAGATAACCGGCAAAATTCCAACGGACAACGCCCTCTGTTGCCGGGCATGTATGCCGACGTGCTATTCGTTCTGCCGCGCACGCGCAGCCTGGTGCTGGTGCCGGCGGACACGCTCGTAGTGAATGGCAATGGAACCCGCGTCATCGCCATTGGTCCGGATCGCAAAGTGCATTACCAGACGATCCAAATCGGCCGCGATCTAGGTCCGGAAATTGAAGTCATCAACGGTCTGCAGGGCGGGGAACAACTCGTCGCCAATCCCGTGGATTCGTTGGTTGAAGGTCAGCCTGTTCAAGTACAGGCTACTCCGGTGAAAGCAGCAAAATAATGAAATTTCTAGCTCGGACTCTTTCCTCCTTGTTGGGGGCGGGCAGTCTATTGCTCGCCCAAGCCCCGGCGCCTACACAAAATGTGACCCAGGGCTGGGGAACCCTGGCGCATGGTTATCGCGGCCCTAGCATCGCGCCGGTACATCTGGCAAATTCGCAGCGCATTGCGAACCTCACCCGCGAAGGAAAACTCTATCTCTCGCTGCAAGACGCCATCGCCCTGGCGCTCGAAGATAACTTAGATCTCGAGTTAGAACGCTACGATCTGCGCATCGCGGATACCGATGTGCTCCGTGCCAAATCGGGCCAGTTCCCGCGCGGCGTTTCTCTCTCTACTCGCGAAGGTCCTGCCGGCGTGGGCGGACCCAGCGTAGGCGCAAGCATCACCGGGCCGGGCACGCTCGGTGGGGGCGATATTCCCGCGTTGAATTCCGTCCTTGGAACC
>DATHIZ010000605.1:0-3021 GCA_035316385.1 Bryobacteraceae bacterium
CCGTGGAATCGCTGCATATGACATTGCGGAAAGTAACGAAAAATCGAGGCTCTTTTCCGACTCAGGATGCGGCAATCAAGCTGCTCTACCTGGCCCTGCAGAACGTCGCTAAGAAGTGGCACACCGTCCAGGGATGGCGCGCGGCGCTGCGCCAATTTGCCATTCGCTGGCCCGAACGCATCGAGCAGGCACGGGCAGCTTAAAGTCAAAACCTTCCCATGAAGGTGAAACGCGTTTACACAAAATTGTTGACACTACCCTCCAGGTGATTAATAGTGATTTAATTTCATTGCTGTTGCCGGGACGCCTGATGTATCATTCCTCCCGTCGGGTGTTTTGCTTCCGCCCCGTACTAACTCCGAGGGAGTCTTCTCACCCGTGCAAGGGGGGATGTATGAAGGAATTTGCTCCGCGTCGAGTGATTTTAGCCATTACCAATTTATTGGCGCTTGGCTCTCTTGTTCCTTTGGCGAGAGGACAGGCTGTTGCGAATGCGCAGCTTAACGGGCAGGTTGTCGATCCAAGCGGCTCCGTAGTTGCACGAGCGGCGTTGAAGATGATCCAGACCGACACGTCCGCCACCTATAGCGCCACCAGGTCCGCGGACGGCCGCTATACGTTTCCAACCTTGCCGATAGGGCCGCACCGTTTGGCCCCCAGTTTGCGGCTGGCTGTAGTACATCCAATACGAACCAACGAAAATTTCTGGAGCAGCTAAACTTTGCACAGGGACAGTATTACGGCAACGTGGACCAAATTGTTCTGGCGGCTAATGCCAACTACAATGCGCTGCTCGTCTCCCTCAATCACCGGCTGAGTCACGGGATTACGTTCCTGGCGAACTACACCTGGTCGCGCTGCATCAGCAACACGGATTTTGGTGGAGACGTAACCGGTCCAGGCTTTATGAATCCGGCGAATCTGGGGCAGGACCGCGCGAGCTGTAAACGCATCCCTTGTTGCCACCAGCCCTGCGAAGGGAGGCGGCTGGGTCGCGCATGTGCTGGGGAACTGGCAGCTGGCGCCGCTATTTCGCGTTTTCAGCGGCGCGCCGCTGAATATAACGACCGGCACAAGCGATCCGCCTCGAAGTGAGGGGCGAAGCTTTCAACATTACGAACCACGTGAACTATGCAGCCTCGGCCACCACCAGTTCGGGCGTAGCCGCCATCGCAACCGGGATCACTACCGCGCTCAATTCGCCCCGTTCAGCCGCATTACAAGCGCGGGAGACCCGCGTATCTTACAGATTGCGATGAAGCTCTATTTTTAGCGGTGTCCCCGCAGGGTCAAGTTCGGCTGTCGCAGTACACTAGTCAATTCATATGTGCAAAACGCTCCTGGCGTTCTCCGCTTTGCTGTGCGCGGTCGTTGCGTTCGGCGCTCCACCGAAGCTAGACATCTATTGGATTGATGCTGAGGGAGGAGCCGCAACGCTGATCGTGACGCCGAGCGGTGAGTCCCTGTTGGTTGATTCGGCTAACCGAACGCCTGATGACCGGGATGCCAAGCGACTTCTGGCGGCCACGCAAGAGGCTGGCCTCAAGAAGATCGACATTCTGCTTACGACGCATTTTCACGGCGACCATATCGGGGCCATGCCGGCTTTGGCGAAGATGATTCCCATTGGTATGTACATGGACCACGGCGAATCGGTCGAGATGAGCCGGCCTCAAGTGGCCGCGGCCTACAAGGCTTATGAAGAACTGAGTGCGGGAAAGCGAAAGGTCCTTAAAGCGGGTGACCGCATCGCGCTCAAAGGAGCCGACATTCAGGTAATCATGTCGGCGGGCATGGCGATCCGCAAACCATTGAAAGGCGGCGGCGCGAAAAACGAGACTTGTTCCGCCTTCAAAGAACACGCACAGGAGCCTGATCCGGACAACGACCAAAGCGTCGGCTTCCTTCTGAAATTTGGAAGGTTCAAATTTCTCGACATGGGAGACCTGACGTGGGCCTACGAGCAGAAGTTGGTGTGTCCCGATAACCTGATCGGACGCGTGGACCTCTATCAGACCACGCACCACGGCCTGGATCGTTCCAATTCACCTCAGTTTGTCTGGGCGGTTCAACCAAGAGTCGCGGTGATGAACAACGGTCCGCGCAAAGGAGGGCCCGCAAGTGTATTCGAGACGCTCAGGAAATCGCCAGGATTGGAAGACATCTGGCAAGGGCACCTGGCACTCGGCATTCCGAAGGAAATCAACACTGACGAGAAGATGATCGCTAATTTGGAACCAAGCGCGGAGTGTAAGGGAAACATGGTGAAAGTTTCCGTAGCCTCGAACGGCAGCTATATCGTGACAAACCTTCGCAACGGGTTCAGTAAGACGTACCAGGCGAGATAATCTACTCTGTCATTGCAAACGCTACGACGCTTGCACCGGCGGCCACGGCGATATACTGCCGGCCATTTACAAAGTAAGTCATTGGCGATGCGTGCCACCGTGCATTCATCTGGAAGTTCCACAACGGCCGACCCGATTTCGCGTCCAATGCCGAAAACGCACCGTTGTCATTGCAAAAGAAAAGCAGCCCGCTGGCCGTTGTCAGCAGTCCGCCCCAAGCAGCCCCTGGTCCTGTCTGCTCGTGTTCCCACGCGATCTTACCGGTTTGCAAATCAATGGCCCGAACATACTTGCGCGGCAATTCATCCGGAACCGAACGCGCCGCTCCTCCGTAAAAAGACTGTCCCTGCTTCCACCACTCCGCTGACTTGTGGAAGATATTGCACTTCTCCAGCGCGATGAGATAAAACATCCCTGTTGCGGCACTGTAGCTGGGCGACATCCAGTTAGAAGCTCCATCCATGGACGGACAAACCAGCGTGCCCTCCGCGGTTGGCTGCCAGCCTTCGCCGAGCACGGGCCGCCCGTCAGGCCCGATGCTCTTGGCCCAAGTCAATTTCTTCACGAACGGAGTTGCAGATAGAAACCGTCCATCCCCGCGGTCCAGCACATAGAAAAAACCGTTGCGATTTGCCTGCAGCAACAGCTTGCGCGGCTGGCCGTGGTAGTTTGC
>DATHIZ010000606.1:0-14563 GCA_035316385.1 Bryobacteraceae bacterium
GAATGCGCAATCTGCTGCGCGGAGATGTCGACTTGGACCAGGTTCCGGTTTCGGCGTTCTCGCAGCCGACGAAAATGGCGAACCTGCGCGTCATCACCAGTGGAAGCGGCACGGAGGAGCCGAGCGGCTTGCTTCACTCGCCACGCTGCCGGGCTTTACTCGAACGCCTGGCCGACGAGTTCGACGTTGTGCTGATCGATAGCCCGCCCATGATGCACCTGGCGGACGCGCGTATCTTCGGCGGCATGTCGAACGGCGTCATCCTGGTCTTCCGCTCGCGGGTCACTGAGCGCGAGACGGCTCTGAACTCGCGCGATCTGTTCCTAAACGATCACGTCCGCATCATTGGCACAATTCTGAATGACTACGACCCGCTTAAAGAAGGGAAAGCGCAGCACTACGGAGCGTATTACGCCTATCGCAAACAATCCCGCAGCGCAGCCGTGGACGTGGATTAAGCATGATTGCGGAACTTGAGACGACGGAAAGCGGAGCCCCGAAAAAGGGCGGCGTGCAAGCGGCTGCAGTGATGCCGACGCACGTTGCCAAAGATTTGGTGAGCGGCACGTCGGCTCTGGGACTGGGAGTGATCATTGAACGCGGCTGTGGATTCCTGGCGAATCTTCTGGCCGCGAGGCTTGGGGGCGCCTCTACTTTTGGGGCGTATTCACTGGCTATTACTACTGCCAACAATATCTCGACCTATGCTGCCGGTGGAATTGGTTCAACCGCGATACGCTTTTCGGGCAAATATCCGCGAGAGAGCGCCGGCTACTCCACGCTGACTCGCGTGCTCATTATCATTTCGGTGGCGTCCGCTTGTCTGGCCGCAGCCGGACTGTGGTTAGGGGCGGCTCCTATCGCTCATTTGCTGGACAAGCCCAGCCTGACTACCTTGCTGCGTTGGGCGGCGCTATCGGCTGCAGGAATGATTCTGCTGGAGTGCTGCCGCGGCTTCCTGGTGGGTCAACGCAAGCTGGCGGCGATCCTGTTACTCTCTCTGTCGGTAGGAGCGGGCTTGCTCGCCTTCCTACCTTTCGCGTCGCATTTTGGCCCAGTGCAAATGATCTGCAGCCAAGGCGCGGTAACGTTGGGCGCGGTGCTGCTCTGCCTGGTCTTTTATCGTCCTTTGGGGTTGGCGCCGGTGAGCGCCGGCGCGGTTTCCGCCGAGCCTATCGGCCCCATGCTGCGCGGAGTTTGGTCGTTTGGTTTGATGCAACTGGTTGGACTGATTGGCATGAACGCGGCCGGCTGGTGGCTCACGTCTTTGGTGGCGCGAGCCGACACCACGATGGTACAGGTGGGGTTCTTTGCTATCGCCCATCAGCTGCGGAACATCGTTGCGCTTGCGCCCAGTCTCCTGACTGAGAGCAGTCTGGCAGTTATGGCGCAGGGCGAGGACAGCGTCGAGAAAACGCCCGATCATGTGATGGCCGTCTGCACGCTAGCAACTACCTTTGCTTCCCTGTTCGTGGCCGGGGCCGGGATGATTGTGGTCCCGTGGGGACTGACGCTCTTATATGGCAAACCGTATGCCGCAGCTTCCGCCGCCACTGCCCTGGCGCTGGCAACTGCTGTCATTCACATGGGAAGCGGCCCCGCTAACGCGCGGTTGAGTATCGTTTCCATTCGAGTCTCTGGAATCATCAATACGGCATGGGCCGTGTTAGTCGCGATTGCGGCGACGGCGTTTCTTTTTCATGGCGGAAATGCCTGGAAAGGCGCCATGATTTATTTGGCCGCGCATCTCCTCTCGGCTGGACTGGTATTCGTTACGCTGACGAAAAGGAATTGCGTTCCAGCCGGCATGAACCCGGTGTTTGCACTCGGTTCGTTCAGCAGTATCCTCCTGGCCGCACTTGCCTTCATTCGCGACCGTCATCCGGAATTTACACTGCTGCTCACGGGAGCCATGATCGGCGTTTGCGCAGGGGCTCTCTATGCGTTGTTTGTAATTGGCCGGCAGCATCGTTGGATTCCCCGGCGCGAGGTGTTTGAGAATTTGCTGCGCTCACGCGGGCTGCTGCGGACCAAGGCAGTCCAGACTCCGACTTCGGGAGGCTTTGATGCCTGAGGCGGCGCCAGTGATAAACCCTTTGACAGTTGCGGCTCCAGCGGGACTCGTCAAAAACAGCGGGGCTGCCGGCGGCAAAGAAATCCGGTTGCTGGCTTATGTGCACCTGCGCAACATTCACGGTTCTACCGGCGCGGGGCGCGTGGCCCGGCAGTTGACGGAACACCTGGCGCGCTGCAGCGGCGTCAGTCTGCGGATCTTGGCCGACCCGGGCGACCATGCGCGGATTATTCCGCTTGTCGGCGAACCGTGGAACCGCTACGAATATTTGTTTACGGAGTCCGAGACAACCCGCCAGCAGGCGAAATGGTTTCTGCTAGACCGCCCGCGCGCGGAAAAATATTGGCCGGAAGCGCAGATCGTTTTCTGCACCGCCGAATCCTACGTACCGGTAAAGAAAGCGCGGCTGGTTGTCACCCTGCACGATGCCGCATACTTCGAGCCGGACGCTCATCGCCAGGACAAAGCCTTTTCCAGGCAGCGTTTGAAATGGCGGCTTCTCTACGGCAAGCTGGCGCGGAAGGCGGACCTTTTCCATACGGTCTCTCAATTTTCCGCGGATCGGTTAGCGCATTTTTTTCCAGAAATTCGTTCCAGGCTGCGGGTGGTGCCGAACGCGGTGACTCCGCATTTCTTTGAGCCGGTCACCGCAGCGGGAGAGGCTTATGTCAAAAGCCTCGGCCTTAACGATCGCCCCTTCGTGTTGGTTCCGGGCGGGCTGCATTTTCGTAAGAACGCGGAACTGATTTTGGCGGCATGGCCCATGCTCAAGGGCCGCTTTCCGGATATAGTATTGGCCGTCGTCAATCACTCAAATCCCGCTTATATCGAAAGAACAAACGAGTTCGGCGAGGACTTCCGGATCCTGGGCTTTGTGCCCGACGACGGATTGCGGGCTTTGTATTCAGCGGCGCAAGTGGTCTGGTTCCCGTCGCGCTATGAGGGCTTTGGATTGCCGGTCGTGGAAGCCATGGCTTGCGGCGCCGCGGTGGTGACCAGCCGTGCTTCCTCATTACCCGAAGTGGCGGGCGATGCCGCTTTGCTGGCCTCACCGGCAAGCCCGGAAGATCATGTCGATTCGCTTGGCGGCCTGCTGGAAGACAGCGCCCTGCGCCTCGAACTGGCAAATCGCGGCAAACGCCGTGCAAATCTCTTTACATGGGAGTCGTCGGCCACGCAATTGAAAGGGCATTTCGACTTACTCGTATAGAACACGGACCATGACGCCATCGACCCCATCCACCATGGCCAAGGCCGCCAGACAACCGCGTCCGGTTAAGCGCCAGACCGAGTTATCCGCGTTGACGGGTTTGAGATTCTTCGCCGCTTTTTATGTAGTCGTTTATCACTTCATCTCTCCTTCGCTGCCGAAGTCGCTGCCTGCTGTCGTGAATATCTTCTCTGTTGGCTACACTGCCGTCGGACTTTTCTTTCTGCTCTCCGGCTTTGTGCTGAGCTATAGCTATTTGCGCGAGCCGGGCCGCTTATCTATTGACCGGCGCACGTTTTGGATCGCACGCATTGCGCGAATCTATCCGGCTTACTTATTCGCTTTTCTGTTGGCGGCCCCGTTTCAAATCGCTGGCTCGGTTGGCGTCAACGGGCTGCGTGTGGGCCTGGAAAAGCTGACTGTAGGCGGAGCATTGGTCGTGGCGCTGTTGCAAGCGTGGACACCATGGTCGGCCTGGTATTGGAATATTCCGGCATGGTCTCTGTCGGTCGAAGTATTCTTTTACTTCTGCTTTCCTTTCCTAGCGCCCGTTTTGGCGCTTCTACGGCCGCGAGGCAGCATCCGTTTGGCCGCGGGGCTGTGGTTAGTTGGACTCGCCGCCCCGATTGCCTACTGCGCGTTCAAGCATCCCGATCTGCAGCCGCCGCTCGGGAATGTACAACTGGCGATCGAAACGAATCCACTGTTGCGTCTGCCTGAATTTCTGGTAGGGATCCTGCTGGGTTGGATCTTTGTGTCCGGCTTCCGGTTTAGCAACCGTGTTGCGGCTTGGCTTTCGATCTTTGCGCTTGGCGCCAGCCTGGCCGCTATGTCGTTCAGCTCCCTGGCGCCGCGGCCGCTATTCGCCAATGGCTTGCTGGCGCCGCTCATGGGCCTTCTGATTTTTAGTCTGGCGCATCAGAGCGGCATTCTGGCTATGTTTTTGAGCCACCCGATTTTGAAGCTCCTGGGTGACGCCAGCTACGCGGTTTATGTATTGCAGTTTCCGATCGCGTCGTTTTTCGGGATAGCGCCCGGGCACTGCACGTTCGCGCGCTTCGCCTGTTATCTGATCGTGCTCGTCCTCGTGTCGGTTTTCACTTTCTTCTTCATAGAACAGCCTTTGCGCGTCCGGATCAAGCAACGGCTGGGCGGCACGAATGCATCCTCAACCGCCAAAACAGCCCTGCCCGCAAATGCACCGGTCGCTACCGGGCAGGTGACGGCTTAGTTTTTTTATGGAGAGAACAACTCACGCAGCTCCGAGCAAGACAATTGTGGTGCACCGCGGCGCGCGCGATGCATACCAAGTGGCTGCCGCGTTGTCCGAAGCCGGTCTGCTCAAGCGCCTGATCACCGATCTTTATTGGCCGAGCGAAAGCGCGGCCCGCAGCTTGCCGGCGGCGCTGCAACGCATGGTGCTGGCGCGGCATAGTCCGCGCGTACCAGCTTCGCTGGTGCAGCAGGCCTTGCTCAGCGGCACGCTTTCGCAGGCGCTGGACATGTTGCCGAAGGTCCCGTTCTCCTGGCGCCGGCGCGCGACACGCTGGACCGATGCATCCGTGGGCCGGCTGGCGGGTGAGATGGCGGCGCGCACGAACTCGCTGCTCCTGACCTATAGCTACTACGGCTATCATGCCTTTTCCGCTTACCGGAAACCGGGCATCTTATTCCAAGCGCATCCGCATCCGGAGAGCATGCGCAGAATTCTGCGCCAAGAGCTGATCGACCACCCGGAGTGCGCGGCGTCTCTGCAAAAAGAATGGGAGCTTTCGCTACCGGCAGAGGACTTCGACCACCTGGTGGCGGAGCCGCGAATGGCGGCCCACATTCTGGCGGCCTCTACGTTCACCCGCAAAACCTTGATCGAGAACGGAACTGCTCCGGATTCAGTCAGCGTGATTCCCTACGGCATCGACCTGCAGCGCTTTTCTCCCGCGGCCGCGAGCGAACGCAGCACGGCGCCCGGCAAGTTGCGGCTGCTGTTTGTCGGCATCATCAATCAACGCAAAGGCATCAAGTATCTTCTCGAGGCGCTGAAGCTTGCCGGCAATAAACAGATCGAACTGATGGTCTGCGGCCGCGTGGTGGATGACCTGAGCATCTTCAAGCCTTTCGCCTCGCAAGTTACGGTGCGGCCTTCGGTAAGCTTTCCCGAACTGGTGCGCGCGTATCAGCAATCGGACTTGTTCGTGTTTCCCTCCGTGGCGGAAGGATTCGGCCAGGTTCTGCTCGAAGCGCTGGCATGCGGCTTGCCGATTCTCAGCACCACCAATACGGCCGCTCCCGATTTGGTTGAGGACGGTCTCCAGGGCTTTGTGGTTGAACCGAAGCGGCCCGACTTGCTAGCCCAACGCATCGAGTGGGCGCTTCAGCATCCAAGACAGCTGGCGGACATGCGAGAAGCCGCGCGCCGCCGTGCCGAGGTGTTCACCTGGGAGCGGTTCCGGGCCGGCGTCGTCGACGCAGTCACTCGTTTTCAAGCCGCGCATGGCCGCGAGAGGGAGGATGTCGCGCAGTATGTTTGAACCGCTGGTTTGGAGCGCCATCATTATCGCGTTTGCGGCGCTCATCTGCGCGCTTGACGGCAGCCGCGATGTCTTCCATCCGCTGGTCTTCATTGCGCCCATGCTCGCTTTTATCTATGGCTGGATGCCGATGAAGTTAATCGCGTCGGATGGCTTGGCGCGCTTCTTCGACAACGATCAGCTGGTGCTGGTGCAGAGTTTAAACGTCGCCGGAATACTGGCTTTCGTCTTGGGCTGTCTAGCTGTCGGCGCCAGAGTCGGACGGCAACGCCGCAATCCGGCCAAGCTCAGTCCGCTGGCTTGTCTTCGCTTACGCATTGGGGGCGCCATAGCCGGCGGCATTGGGCTGACGTGCTGGTTGATCACGATCATCAACGTCGGTGGATTCGTCAAGGCGTTCAGCAGTTCGTACAGCGGCGGATGGGATGACAGCGGCTATATCCGCGACGGCGGCTTGCTGCTGCTGGTGGGCGTCATGCTGATGGTGGCGGCCATAGCCAGTGAAGGACCCCGCGTGGCGAACCTGCTCCTGCTGGCGCTGTTTGGTGTGCCCTGGCTGACGCAGGCGCTCCTTACCGCCCGCCGCGGCCCCACTTTCGCGCTGGTCATCGTGGTGATGATGTCCTGGTATATGTTCCGCGGCAGCCGGCCGCCGGTGGTGGCGACTGCTGCTTTGGGACTGGGTTTGGGCTGGCTGGTGCTCTTCCTGGTTGCCAATCGCGGCAGCATTTATATCGGTTCCGATTTCGACGTCAAGACGGACGTGACCACGACCGTTTCCGGATCCGATACCGGAAATGAATTCGTCTACGGCGCGGGATCGATCATCAGTACACAGCGCCGCGGCCACTATTTCTGGATGCGCCGCTACCTGGCCCAGATCCTGGTCCGGCCGATTCCCAGTGCCATCTGGGCCACCAAGTACGAGGACTTTGGCGTTCCCGAGTTGCTGCACAACGCGGGAACGGGCGAAGGATTTGCGGACGCGCTGGGGTGGGAAGGCGCGGTCGGTTCCGCCCCCGGCATTGTTGCCGATCTTTTCATCGAAGTGTCCTGGGGCACGGTGTTCTTGATGGGCGTGCTCGGTTGTGCGTACGGCTGGGTCTGGAAAAAGACCGTGACCGGCACTGTGGGCTGGATCAGCCAGTACGTCATCATTTCGGCGCTTTCTATTTATCTTGTGATGCAGACCATGGAGGCGGTCATCTTCCGCACCCTATTGTTATCCATCCCATGTTGGCTGGTGTGGAACTGGGCAATGCGCGCCCAGAGCCAAGAGATAGATGAATCGGAAACTTCCTTTTCCGATGGAGATTTGTTTGGTTCCGGGAGTGTGCATCGTGCTTAAGGCTGAGGTCACAACCGTCGTTCCGGCGAATGCCCGGCCCATTCCGCAGCAGTGCCGGGTCGCGGTGATTTGGATTGATTGGTATGCCTATCATCTGGCGCGCTTCCAAGGGCTTTTGAACAATGTCGATCTGGCCGGCAGAGTGGCCGGCATTGAAATGGTCGGCGGCGTGGGCGTGCATGCCGGCTTGAAATTCCGCGAAGAAATTCCAGCGGCGATGCCGGTTGAAACGCTGTTTCCCGCGGCAAACTGGCGCGAAGCCAAAGGCTTCCGGCTGGCCATGACGCTGTGGAAGCGCCTCGACCGGCTCAGCCCGGAGGTGGTTCTGGTTCCGGGATATTACACTTTGGCCGGCGTTGCGGCTGCTCTTTGGGCGAAGGCCAAGCGCCGCAGGACCGTGCTGATGACCGAGAGCACAGGACACGATCACCAACGTGTCTGGTGGAAAGAAGCCTTCAAGAGCGCACTGATACGCGGCCTTTTCGATTGGGCAGTTGCGGGGGGTGCTCCGCACCGTCGTTATCTCGAAAGGCTTGGGTTCCCAGCCGGACGGATCGCGCGCTTTTACGATGTGGTCGACAACGATTTCTTTCGGGAGCGCAGCCAGGCGCTCCGCAATTGTTATACGAGCAAGGATTTCGATCTTCCTGAACGGTATTTCCTGTACGTCGGCCGCCTGGCGGAAGAGAAGAACGTCGCCGGACTGTTGAACGCTTACCTGCAGTACCGAAAATACGGCGGTGACTGGTCGCTCGTATTTGTGGGAGACGGTCCGCAGCATCAAGAGCTACGCGCAACGGCCGACGCTTCCCGTTTTGCTTCAGACATTCACTTTGAGGGGCTTAGGGGCACGCCGGATCTGCCCCAATATTATGCTTTTGCCGGGTGTTTTGTTTTGCCCAGCACCCGTGAGCCCTGGGGTCTGGTGGCAAATGAAGCGATGGCGTGCGGCTTGCCAGTCATACTTTCTCAACGCTGCGGCTGCATGGAAGATCTCCTGCGGGAACGGGAAAATGGATTCTCATTCGATCCGTCCCAGCTTAACGACTTAGCCGCGCGCCTGAGCGGAATGAGCCGGTTGAGTCCGGAAGCAAGAACGGCTATGGGCCACCGTTCACTTGAAATCATCGCGCGCTTTTCACCGGAGGCTTGGGCGAGCGAGATTGCGATGATTGCGGGGGCTCCGGCGCGATGACTGGCATAGTTTCCAATTCCGTTCGCTCTCCAGATTCGCAAAGACTGGCAGTTCCCGCGGTCGGCGGGAATTGGTTGAACGTGGTCACGCACCTGGACCCGAAGTATGGCGGTCTGAGCGCAGCTGTGCCGGCCCTCGCCAATTCGGTTTCGCAAGCGGGGCGGTTCTCCACCTCAGTTGCCGGCTTTTGCGCCGCGGGCGAGCATTTCAAGCCTCTTACGGCTACCGGCGTGCCGATCGACCAGCTGCCGCTCGGCCGCCTGAGCTGGATCAAAAATCCCGCATCCAGGCAAGCTTTTCACGAAATGGTCGACCGTTCAGCGGGCGTTCATGTGCACGGCATCTGGGAGCACAGCACGTCGGTCGCTGCCCGTCGAGCCCGGTCTTCAAAAAGGCCATACATCGTCTCCGCTCACGGCATGCTGGAGCGCTGGGCGCTGACCAACAAGCGAGCTAAGAAAATTGTTTACGCGGCCCTCATCGAGCGCGCCAATCTTCAATCCGCGAATTGTCTACATGCCTTGACACGAGCCGAGGCACAGGATTATCGAAATTTCGGACTTCTCAATCCGATTGCTGTCATCCCTAATGGAGTGGATATACCGGATCATTTCTCTCCGGATATTTTTTTGGACCGTTTTCCCGATCTGCGCGGCAAGCGCCTCATCCTGTTCCTGGGACGCATTCACTTCAAGAAGGGCCTCGACATTCTGGCGCAGGCATGGGCACGGATCGCTGCGAAATCACCCGACACCCATCTGGTGCTAGCGGGTCCGGATTCGGAGAACACTCAGAGCGCGCTCGAGAAGCAGCTTGCGGCATCTGGCATCGCGCATCGCGTGAAGTTCACCGGAATGCTGCAGCATGACTTGAAATGGAGTGCTCTGAGCGCCGCTGAATGTTTTGTTCTGCCCTCTTACTCGGAGGGTTTGAGTGTTTCTGTGCTGGAGGCAATGGGAGCCGGTTTACCGGTGATCGTGACCAAGCAATGCAATCTGCCGGAAGTGGACGAGTACGACTGTGGCTGGGTGATTCAGCCTCGAGCCGACGAACTCGCATCGGCACTGAGTGAGTTGCTGAGAGCTTCGTCTCGAGAGATTGCGGAAATGTCGGCTAGGGGTCGCGAGCTGGTGGCGCGGCGCTATAGCTGGCAAGTGATTGGAGAGCAGATGAGCGCTGTGTATGGGTGGCTGAACGGCGGCGCGGCGCCGTCGCAAGTAGAGCTGCACGAACGCCTAGTTTGAACGGAAATCTATGAGCCAAGTACGTCTGAAAGAATACGACAACTCGTGGTATCAACCGGGACGATCCAAGGCTTGGCAACTCGCCTGGTTTTTGATCGGATTGCCGCTGCTGCGCAGTTCCCTCATTCCTTCTTCCGGGCTGCGCGTTTGGCTGCTGCGGCGCTTCGGGGCCGAGATCGGCGAGGGCGTTGTGATCAAACCGGGCGTCCGCGTCAAGTATCCCTGGCATCTGCGCGTGGGCAAGGATTGCTGGATCGGCGAAGATTGCTGGATCGATAATTTGACCACCGTCCGCATCGGAAACGATGTCTGCCTTTCGCAAGGCGCCTATCTTTGCACCGGCAACCACAATTGGAGCGATCCCGCGTTCGGCCTGATCATCGAACCGATCCTCATTCAAAACGGCGCCTGGGTCGGCGCGAAAGCGTTTCTCGCCCCGGGCGTGGTGCTCGGCGATTGCGCCATAGCCGCCGCCGGCAGTGTCGTCACCCAAAATATTCCAGATTTTAAGATCCATGCCGGTAATCCGGCGGTCTTTGTCCGCAATCGTCTCATCGGCGAATTACACCCCGCCATGAAACAAACTTCTACAAAAGAGCAGGTCGCACAATGAAAATCCTGCTGCTCAACCAATTCTTCTGGCCCGATACCGCGGCCACCAGCCAACTGCTCACCGACCTTGCGCGCGGTCTGCAGGAGCGCGGCCACGAAGTCTATGCCATCTGCGCCGACGGCGGCTACGCCATTAAAGATGTGTCCGATCCTCCCCCAGTAAAAATTCACCGCGTGAAAGCCATTCCGTTTATGCGAGGCTCGCTCGGGCGCGTTCTTTCTTATGCTTCGTTCTTTTTGACCGCGGCGGTCCGCGGTCTTACGCTGCCTAAACCCGATCTCGTTATTACTCTCACCACTCCCCCACTGTTGTCTCTCATCGGCAACGTGATCAAAATCTTTAGAGGAAGCCGGCATTTTATTTGGGAAATGGATGTCTATCCCGATGTCGCCGTGGATCTCAGCTATTTTAAGGCCGACGGGGTCCTCGACCGCGTCACCGGACTCCTCGCGGATTTCTCCCGCCATAAAGCCGATGGCATCCTGGCGCTCGGCTCCTGCATGCGCGAACGGCTCCTCAACCGGGGTATCGACGGTAGCAAAATACACGTCGCTGAAAACTGGGCCGACGGCAGTCTCATTCAACCGCTTCCCCGCCCGGCGGATAGCAATGCTCTGACCGTTCTTTATTCCGGCAATCTAGGTCTGGCGCATGATATCGATACCATTTTCGGGGCGATGAAAAGCCTCAAACACGACTCCCGTTTTCGTTTTGTGTTCGCCGGCAGCGGTCCGCTTCGTAAAGAGCTGGAACGCGCCTGCGGCGAAGAACAGATTGAAACGGCCGAGTTTCGTTCTTACAGTCAACGCGCCAGCCTGAGCCAGAGCCTGGCGTCTGGAGATATCGGCCTGGTCACCCAGCGCGAGTCGTGTCTCGGTTCGGTTGTTCCCAGCAAAGTCTACGGATTACTCGCGGCCGGCCGGCCCATTTTATACGTCGGACCGGCGGCATCGACGGTCGCCGAAATGATTCGGAGCCGGCGCTGCGGCTGGCAGGTGGAATGCAACGCTTCCGCGGACCTGACGGCGCTGCTACTTCAGCTGGCCGACCAACCGTCGCAAGTGGAGGCGGCCGGGCAGCGCTCCCGCCAAGCTTTCGTCGACCATTATGATTTGCCGCTCGGGGTTGCCAGGATTTGCGCTCTTGTGGGCGCTTCGCCGCAGCCGGAAACGAGCTTGACACCGGAGGTTTTATGTACGCACTCGTAGCACTGTTCATCGCCGCGTTCACACTCTGTTTTTTTCTGACACCGTTGTGCCGCGACATTTTTGCCAAGTTTGAGTTAGTGGATATGCCCGACTCCGATCGGAAGTTTCACGATAAGCCCATTCCGCGCATTGGCGGCATTCCCATCGCTCTGTCCTACATGGGCGCTCTAGGTCTCATGCTGCTGTGGGCGCCGCATGGCGCTGTTATCGCCGTGCAGCACCGGGGATTACTCTACTCGCTTCTGCCGGCTGCGGGAATCGTGTTCCTTACCGGCCTCATCGACGACCTGCTCGGCCTAAAGCCGTGGCAAAAGCTAGGGGGGCAATTTATTGCCGCCGTCTGGGCGGTCATGGCGGGCGCTCGCATCACTCAACTCGATGGACATCCGCACAGCGGGCTGCTCACGATTCCCGTGAGTGTACTTTGGCTGCTGGTCTGCACCAACGCCTTCAACCTGATTGACGGACTCGATGGTCTGGCTTCGGGCATAGGCTTGTTCGCCACTTTGACGACGCTGCTGGCCGCCATCCTGCAAGGCAACTGGGGACTCGCCATGGCGACCGTTCCCCTGGCGGGCTGCCTGATCGCGTTTCTCCGTTATAACTTCAATCCCGCGTCCATCTTTCTGGGCGACAGCGGCAGTCTCTCCATCGGCTTTCTATTAGGTTGTTTCGGGGTCATCTGGAGCCACAAGTCGGCTACATTTCTCGGTATGCTGGCGCCGCTCATGGCGCTGGCGCTTCCGCTTTTCGATGTCGGCTTATCCGTGGGACGCCGGTTCCTTGAAAATAAGCCTATCTTTAAGGGTGATCGCGGACACATCCATCACCGGCTCCTGGCGCTTGGCTGCGACACCCGTACTGCCGCGATTATTCTCTACTGCGCCTGCGGCGTAGGCGCGGTTCTATCGCTGCTCACAAGTTCACTCTCCTATCACATGGGAGGCTTAATCCTGTTGTTGTTTTGCGGTCTTTCCTACCTGGGCATCAAGCGCCTGGGTTACGTGGAATTCAGCACGGCGGGCCGGGTATTGCGCAGCGGCCGCATGCGGCGCTTCATGCAGGACGAAGTCTACCTCGACAAACTCCGCTATGCGCTGGGACGCGCCGAAAGCCCGGCTGATTGTTGGACCGTGATCCGCGATGCCTGTGAAAAGCTCGACTTTGCCTCCCTCTACTTAGCGCTTGAAGGGGAACAATTCGAGGCAATCTTCGATCCCGACGTGACAAACGCCGGCTGGCAGCTCCAAGTGGCATTCGAACGCGAGGGCCGCATGGTCTTAACTCGCGCCACGCAAACCGAATTGCCCTCTACCACGACTGCCTTTTTCCAGGTTGTGCAGGAAGTGATTGAAGCCAGGGCGCAGCAGCAAGAGGGCGAGCAGGCGCTCTCCGCCGCGAGCTTCCCGCTGGATTTCCCGGCACGCAGCCGCCTTAGATCTGTATCGGAAAAATCCACTGTCAAGGCGGACACGTTCACTGATTTAGCCGCACGCTGAAGCTCCGGCTTGAGCGGCTACTTCACGTCAGCGCCGCGGGCCGCGGCTTGGATGATTGCGTCAACCGGGCCATTCCAGACCAACTCTTGCAGACGATCCTCCGGTAAGCCTGCCACTCGCCCAAGCACCATCCTCGCGGCGTAGGCGTAACCCGGCCTACGCCATGAGGCCATCTCGACCAGGGAAACGAGGGCCAGCGAACGTATTTTCGCGAGGAGATCTGAATTCCTGGCGGCTGTCAATTGCATCAGCAGCGCGGCCGCTTTGTTCCGATCAGTCCATATGCCGGAATTCAGCATAGCGATGAAAGTGTCCGGTGGGATTTCCGAGGCTAATGCAGCATTGGATCGGACCAGCACGCCCAGAGCACGAGTGGCGTTATTACGCACTTCGTCGTCGGGATCGCGGGCGGCGCGCACCAGTGCGAGGATCTGGTCCTGAGATTGGCGTGCATAGCCCACCGCATCGCTAGCGACGCGCCGGTGTTCGACCGCGGAAGAGAACTCCAGCACTGGCAGCAATTCCCGTTGGTGCTTGATGGCCCACCGGCGAACAGCCAATTGAAGGGATCTGGCCGCCGGGTCATTTATGAGCGCGTAACCGTTGGAGTCGTCCTCCCCGGCAGCCTGACCACCTCTGCGTACAGCCGCCTCAATTGCTTGATCAAGACGGCCGTAAAGAGTCATGATGCCGGACGAAAGGCGCTCATGGCCCTTAGGTTCCAGATTGTAGACAAAGCTCTTGTATGATGCGCCGGGAAGGCCGATGAAGAGCAGGCGGTTCCCCTTCTCGTCGCAACAGACCGCGTTTACGCCGGTCGGCTCTTTGCCGATAGTGGCGGCCACGGCCCGGCGCACTTGGCTTTCCGTTCGCTCCGAATTCGTCACCTTCGTGCACGGACAGGGTTTCCCGGATCTTTGCCATGTCCAGCCCTTTGTAGCCGAAGAATTCGATATCCCCGATACGATCACTCGCGATTGCCGGCGCGGCGCCGAGTAGAACCAGAAGCAGCCAGCCTCGCGATAAGCAGAGCATAGCAACGCCTGTTTAAAAAGCCACGTGCTGCCGCAAGAAATGTGCCTGGCTTAGGCAGTACCAACTCAACAACCCATTCGCAAGCACCAGGGCAATGAAATAATAGCCGATTTTTTCTGAAGCCCCTTCGGAGGCGTCGCGCTTCCACAAGCGGTAGCCGGTTGCGATAGCAATGATCCCAAATACAAATTCATGCAGTACAAACGCCAGCGCCGCGCACAAGAGCAAAATGGCAAAACGCTGCTGCTTGTCTATCGCGTCCATCGCTCTGCCGCCGTCGAACATGCCGATCGGCGTCAAATTGAGCAGATTCATCCAGCCTGCAAACTGCGCCACTGCCAGCCAGACCTGCTGGTGGGTGGTCTGATATACGCCGTAAGCGAGCACCCCCGAAAGAAAACCGAACAGCGGTCCGGCTAAGGAGATCTCCGCGCGAACCCCCGGTTCGACATTCGTTCCCTGCCATTTCACGTACGCGCCTAAACCCGGCAGAAACATGGGTAAGTCGGCTTTTAGGCCAAACATCCGAACCACCACGTAGTGACCCATCTCGTGCAGCAGCACGCAGGCTGACAGCCCAACTGCGAACCACCAGCCGAACAGCGCCCA
>DATHIZ010000607.1:0-8806 GCA_035316385.1 Bryobacteraceae bacterium
GATCTCGTACTGGGCCAGCCCTGGCTACGTCGATGAGCAGATGAATGTGTTCCTGGCGCTGGACCTGACGGAAGGGGTCCAGGAGCCGATGGAAGATGAACGCATCGAAATGAAATGGTTTTCCGGGAAGAAAGTACGCGAGTGGATTCGCGAAGGCAAGATCCAGGACGGCAAGACCATAGTCGGCTTCTACATGTGGCTCGATTACAGGAAGCGCAAATAGCTATTCGCTGGTCAGCGGCCGTTCCATCAGCTGCTTTATGGCCATGCGCGGGTCTTTCCCTTCGTACAAAACTTCGTACATACGCTGAATGATGGGAAGATCCACGCCATGCTTCCTGCCCAGCCTATGCGCGGCGCGGCAAGTGGAAACCCCCTCCGCAACCATCGTGGTAGCGGCCAGGATTTGCGGCAACTGTTGCCCTTGTCCCAACCGTATGCCCACTGAACGGTTGCGCGATAGATTGCCGGTAGCGGTCAGTACCAAGTCGCCCAGACCAGCCAGCCCGCTCAGTGTGCCGGGGCTGGCATTCATGACCAGGGCCAACCGTGTGATTTCGGCTAAACCGCGTGTGACCAGCGCTGCCACGCTGTTGCTGCCTAGCCCAAGGCCGTGGCAAATTCCCGCGCCGATGGCGATAACGTTCTTTAACGCCGCGCCGATTTCTACGCCGGTCACATCACGGCTGGAGTAGAAGCGCAGCGCTGGTGTCGCGAACGCCTGCTGAACTTGGCCTGCCAGGGCGGCGTCGGCGGAAGCGATGACCACTGCGGCCGGTTCCCCCGCCGCGATTTCCGCCGCGAATGTGGGACCGGATAATACGGCGATTGGCGAGTGGCCGGAGCCTCCCAGGCTCTCCGCCACAACCTCCGACATCCGGTAGAGTGTTTCCTCTTCGATGCCCTTTGTAGCGCTGACTACAGGAGTTTTGTTTGAAATATACGGAGCCGCGAGGGCCAGCACCGATCGCAAATGCCTGGAGGGGACCACGCTGAGGATCACATCCGCACCGGCAAGCGAATCGGCCAGTTCATGCGACACTCTGATTCCATCGGGAAGGCGGAAGCCCGGCAGATAGATCCGGTTTTCGCGCATAGTAGCCATTTCTCTGGCCTTCGCGGGGTCGCGGGCCCAAAGCCGTATTTCTTCAAAACGCGGCGCAAGAGCGATGGCGAGCGCCGTTCCCCAGCTTCCCGCGCCCAGCACTGCCAGCCGTTTCAAGCCTGTTTTCCCTTGAAGGAAAAGACATGTTCCTTGCCGGCCCGCAGGCGCGCTATGTTCCCTTTATGCCGGTACACCACGAGCAAGGCGGCATAAATGGAAGCGGCCATCACGTCGCCCGACGCATGCTCAAAGAACCAAACCGTAAATGGGAAAACAAGCGCGCCGATAATCGAGCCCAGAGAAATATATCTGCTGACCGACACCACCAGGATGAAGACAATCGTGGTGGCAAGCAGGGCGAGCGGCGCCAGGAATAAGAAAGCGCCAACAAAAGTCGCCACCGCTTTTCCGCCTTTGAAACGCAGAAAAATCGGATAGCAATGGCCGAGCATTACCGCTGCTGCCGCCAAAGCTACAACCGCGGGATTGTCATTGGTGAGCCGCGCGGCCAGCCATACGGCTAGAAAGCCCTTCAAGATATCCAGCATGAGTACGGCCAAGCCGGCTTTCCGGCCGGCCGTGCGGTGTACATTCGTGGCTCCGATGTTTCCGCTGCCCATGCTTCTGATGTCCTTGCCGGAGGAAAGGCGCACGAACCAATAGCCAAAGGGCAGGCCGCCAATAAGATAGGCGCAAAGCGTAGAAACAACCAGAGTAAGCGAGGGCGAGAGTGAGGTCACGATAGTAAGGTCTGGATAGTGAATTTCACGTAGCGGCTAAGGCGGATTCGAAACGGTATTCCCGCAAGTTTCGATAGGTACTGGCGTTCGATCCTGGATCGCTGCGAAAAAGGCTGAAGCATCGGACTTGGAATGTGCCTAAATCGGCTGGCCGCAACTCCTCCACTTTCTCACGCAGGTGATCCAGCGGCACTGGATTCTTAATACGGGCCAAAGTGAGATGCGGCGCAAATGGTCGATCCTCTTTAGCAATTCCAATGGCTTCCAGCCGCGCTTCGGTCTCTTTCACAAGGTCGAGCAGCGCGGGGCAGCCTTGCACGCCGGCCCAGAGGACACGTGGAAAATTGTCGTCCGGAAACCAGCCTAAATCGTGAATATGCAATTCAAACGCATCGCGGGGAGGAATTGCCAAGAGTGCCGCGTCAAGCTCGTCGACGCGGTTCTCAGGCCAACTCCCAATGAACTTGGTCGTGATGTGCAGATTATCCAGCGGACTCCATTTGATCAGCGCCTCCGGCCGCAGGGCGCTTAGCAAGCGCTCAAGCCGCAGCAGGATTTCCGGAGGCAAAAGAATGGCGGTAAAAAGTCGCATGGCTAGCGCAAGTCAATGTTCTAAGCTTACTTGGAGTGCCAGTCAATGACAAATTGATGCGGGATACCGAGCCAGTGGAACTATCGTTCTTCGAACGGCCGGCGAGAGATTTAGCTGTAGATCTGCTCGGTTGCGTCCTGGTGCATGGCAACACTGCCGGAATGTTGGTTGAGACGGAGGCCTACCTGGGTCTGGACGATTTGGCCGCTCATGCATCGCGCGGAATCACGGAGCGCACGCGCGTTTTATTCGGGCCACCCGGTCGCGCCTATGTCTACCTGATCTATGGCATGCATGAATGCCTGAACGTCGTAGCCGACCGCGATGGAGAATCGGGCTGCGTGCTCATCCGCGCTTTGGAGCCGCTGCGCGGCTTGTCTGAAATGCGGGAACGGCGGAAATGGCTTGGCCCTCCAGTGGGATTAGCCAACGGTCCAGGCAAACTGACCGAAGCTCTGGGTATCACGCGCAAGCTATACGGGCAGCGGCTCGATCGCGGTCCGCTCACTATCCGCAGGTGGCGCAAAAAACCGGTGTTTGAGGTGGCGGTCACCCCGCGCATTGGAATCAGAGAATGTGTCGATTGGCCGTTGCGCTTCACCTGGGCCGGCCATGCCTGCCTGAGCAAACGTCCGGGGACAGTTTCATCCGGGGAGCTAGCTGGGGTGCTCCCCGGATGAAACAGGTTTTAGCTTAGTAGCGGTAATGGTCCGGCTTGTAAGGGCCGTCCGGTGAAACGCCCAGGTATTCGGCCTGCTTCGGAGTCAATGTGGTGAGCTTAACGCCGATTTTCTCCAGATGCAGCCGCGCCACTTCTTCGTCCAGTTTCTTTGGCAGCGTGTAAACACCCACCTTGTAAGTATCCTTGTTCTTCCAAAGGTCGAGCTGGGCCAGGGTTTGGTTGGCAAAGCTGTTGCTCATGACGAAACTGGGGTGGCCGGTGGCGCAACCGAGATTCACCAAACGTCCTTCGGCCAGCATGAAGATGCTGTTGCCGCTGGGGAACGTGTACATGTCCACCTGCGGTTTGATATTGGTGCGGGTTACGCCGGTCGCGCCGTTAAGGCGGTCAATTTGAATCTCGTTGTCGAAGTGGCCGATATTGCAGACAATGGCCTGGTCCTTCATGTGCTGCATGTGCTCAAGCGTAATGATGTCCACATTGCCTGTGGTGGTGACGTAGATGTCGCCGCGTCCCAAGGTATCTTCAATCGTTGTGACTTCGAAGCCCTCCATGGCGGCTTGCAGCGCATTGATCGGATCGATTTCAGTGACGATCACGCGCGCGCCCATGCCGCGCAGGGAATGCGATGAACCCTTGCCCACATCGCCATAGCCGCAGACTACAGCTACTTTGCCCGCCACCATGACGTCGGTGGCGCGCTTGATGCCATCGGCCAGCGACTCACGGCAGCCGTACAAATTGTCGAACTTCGATTTGGTCACCGAATCGTTGACGTTGATGGCCGGAACCAGCAGCTTACCTTGTTCCTGCATCTTGTAGAGACGGTGGACGCCGGTCGTCGTTTCCTCGGAAACGCCGCGCCATTCCTTCGCCATTTTGTGCCAGCGCTGCGGATCTTCCGTGTAAACCTTCTTCAGAAGGTCTTTAATGACCTGTTCTTCCTGGTTTCCGGACGGAGTGTTGACCCAGTCGCTCCCATCTTCGAGTTCATAACCCTTATGGATGAGAAGCGTCACGTCGCCGCCATCGTCCACTACTAATTCAGGTCCCTTGCCGCCGGCATGGCTCAGCGCCTGATAGGTGCACCACCAATATTCCTCGAGCGACTCGCCCTTCCAGGCGAATACAGGTACGCCGACCGCGGCGATGGCGGCGGCGGCATGATCCTGGGTCGAAAAAATGTTGCAGCTCGCCCAACGCACAATCGCGCCCAGATCCACCAGCGTCTCAATCAGCACGGCGGTCTGTATCGTCATGTGCAGCGAACCAGTGACGCGGACGCCCGCCAGCGGCTTGCCGGTCGCATGCTTCCGGCGTATGGACATCAAACCGGGCATTTCGTGCTCGGCGACGGAAATCTCTTTGCGGCCCCATTCGGCCAGCGCCATATCGGCGACTTTGAATTCTGTGGCAGTTCGATTAAGAGTTGCGGAACTCATTGGGCTTCACCTCGAATCTCATTATATCTAAGAATCTTGATATGTTGATAATTGAATATGTCTCTGCTGCTTAGGTCCATGCGCTTGCTCGGAGACACGACTAGAGTGCGCCTCTTATTGCTTTTGGAGCGCGAGGAATTGTCGGTGGCCGAACTCCAGGAAATTCTGGCGAAAGGCCAAAGTCAAATATCGACCCACTTAGCCCAGCTGAAGCAAGCCGGGCTGCTCGAAGACAGACGCACGGGCAAACAAATCTTTTACCGGGTTAAGACCATTCGCGGCGCGGACGGTAAAGCGGTTTCTCATCTCATGACCGTATTGCGGCAAGCAGCGCTTGAAATTCCCGATGCCGAACAGGACAAGCATTCCTTGAAGCTGGTCGTCAGTAAGCGCCGCGATAAAATGCGCAGCTACTTTGATGCGCTCGCCGGTAAATTCGGCCGTGAGTATCTGCCTGGACGCTCCTGGGAAGGATTAGGCGAGGTGCTGCTCAGGCTCCTGCCGCCATTGGTGATCGCCGATTTGGGAGCCGGCGAGGGAACCTTTTCGCAATTGCTCGCCCTGCGTGCGAAACGCGTGATCGCCATCGACAATTCCCAAAAGATGGTGGAGTTCGGCGCCAACCTTGCGCGCACGCATCGCTTGCGCAATCTCGAATACAAGCTGGGGGATCTGGAGGCCGTTCCTTTGGCGGATGGCGAGGTGGAACTCGCCTTATTTAGCCAATCGCTTCACCACGCCCTGCATCCCGCGGTTGCCGTCGCCGAAGCTTTCCGCATTTTAAAGCCGGGCGGCCGCATTGCCATTCTCGATCTGGTGCGCCACCAATTTGAGGAGGCGCGCGAACTCTACGCCGACGTGTGGCTTGGTTTCACCGAACTCGAGTTGCGCGGCTTCTTAAAGAAGGCTGGCTTTCACAATGTGCAAACGGCTGTAGTTCATCGCGAGCCCGAGCCGCCTCATTTTGAAACTGTCTCGGTACTCGGTGACAAGCCCGCGGAATAATTGGCGTGATTCAGTGCCGCGTAGACAAGCGCCACCACGCTGGCGAACATCATCAACACTTCGCTGTCGCCCAGGTTATATTCAAAAATCCCGCCTACCAGTATGCCGATGACAACGGCAATGGCTCCGTGCAAAACGAACAGCTCTTGGGAGCGCGCTCCGCGCAGCCGGGTAATTCCCTGGATGCAATCCCAAACGGTGAGTCCGATCAGCCACAGCAGGATCAAGAGTCCGGGAATGCCGCGTTCGGCCGCATACTGCAGATAAATGCTATGCAGATGGCCGTAATATCCAATCGGCAGCGGCCGTGGGATGTCGGCGGGCACATAGGAATTGAAGCTGCGGCCAATCTCCTCGGGCCCCAAGCCGAGCCACGGATGCGCCTTGATCATTTCGAGGCCCGTCCGGAAGGTGACGAAGCGATGTTGGTTCGAGTCCACATCGGCCTTCGGCTGAACCATCGAGAGCACACGCTGGCGAGTAGTCGGCGGCGCGAGAAAGAACGCCGCCAGCAGAATTACAGGCAAAGCGAGCATCATCTTCGGCCGCCAGAACCAAATCAAATACAGTGCGGCCGGAATCGTGGCGAGCCAAATACTCCGCGTGCCGCTAATGAGAATCGCCGCCGCAAGCAGCGCCACGCTCGCGTATGCCCATACAGGCATCCTGCGGTTTGAGAAGAAGTACTGGGCCAGGAGCAGAGAAAGAACGCTCAACTGGAGCGCGCCGAAGGTCATCCAATGGCTCTCGAATCCGGTGGTTCGCTGCCCTACATAGCTCTGGTAGGTGGCGTGCCGGAAGTGGAGCATGTACTGTACCAATGACCAGGCGCCGGATGCGCCTGCCGCTACCGTCCACGCCATCATCAGGTAGAAAACCTTGGAAAATTGCCGAACGAACACCCCGTAGATCAACGGGATGAAGAAGAACACGAAAAACTTGCGGATTTGGGCGCGCCCGCCCCACGGGTCCGGGGAAAGCACGTCGGCCAACGCTGTCCACAGAAAAAACACCGCCAGCGGTATCCAAATACGCGGAAACTGGAGCTTGCCCCGGAAGAGCAGTTGAAGAACGATGCCCAGACCCAGAAGAACCTGGCTCACTGCAATCGACACATGAATGAGAGCCGCGGCGGCGATAGCAACGGTCAGCAGAATTCGATCCTGCGTCTCCTGGCTGGCGAACATAACCCGACCAGTATGACAGAATGAAAGGCGAAACCACTGCTATGCATGTCTATTTACTACGACATGGAATTGCCGAAGAAGAGCGCCTGGACATTAGCGATAGCGAACGCGCGCTCACGCCCGACGGCCGCCGTAAGCTGCGTCAGGTTTTGAAAACAGTGGCTGAGGCAGGCGTAAAGCCTACCCTGATTCTGAGCAGCCCCTTTAAACGCGCCGTGCAGACTGCGCAGATTGCAAAGGACCTGCTTGGCTACGAAAGTCAGGTTTTGCAGACAAAGACGCTGACGCCGGGCTCCCATCCAGAGCAAGTCTGGGAAGAAATCAGGGTACATCGGAACGAACTGGGAGTTTTGCTGGTGGGCCACAATCCTCTGTTCGATAATCTGGCGGTCTACTTACTGGGGGCGCCGCACCTGTCGGTCGATTTTAAGAAAGGCGCCATCATGCGTATTGACGTTGAAGGATTCGGTGCGCATCCTAGAGGAGTTCTCTGCTGGTATCTCACGGCTAAATTGTCGGCGAGCCGCGAGTGAACCGCAAAAAGACACAATTCCGCCCATTCTGTCTTTTATCGCGCTAAGGCTGTAGCGCGTTTCATCTATGATGGAAATAGGTCTCTTTGATGGTTGGTGTCAACGTGCGTTCATTTATGCTTCGCACGCAGAATATTGTTGCCATGGCGCTGCTCCTGGCGGCCGCCGGAAGCCCGCAGCTTGTTCCGGGTCAAGCAGTTCCGGCCAAAGCTCCACCAGTTCAGGTGAGCCCCGGTCAGATCAGTAAGCCTTCACCGGGTGATGCGCAACCTGTCCAGTCGGCAACTCTGCCCGTTGATCCGGAAACGAAAGCCGGTGACCTGAACCAAGGCCCCGCACAGGTGCCCGTCGAGTTCCAATCGCACGGTTTGGAGTATGAGGCGCTGACGCGCGAGGGTATCACTGTGATGTTTGCTACTCTTCCGCCGCACATCAAAGATTTCAATGTAATACAAGTAACGGTAACAAATGGCTCTGAATTGTCTTGGACAATCAGGCCCAGCGATTTTTCCTTTGTGCGCCAAGACGGTACCCCTTTACAGTCGGTCTCTGCCGATGACGTGGTTGAGTCATTGCTTGAGAAGGCCAGCCGTACCGATGTCATTAAACTTCAATTGCTATATGAAGACAGTATCTATGCTCTGGCCAACTTCCGATCTACGAACGGCTACGAACAGCGCCGGGAGGCTGCGATGGCGCAGTTTGTGAATCGGAGTTTTAAGGCGGCTGCGGCGGCGTCTGCCATCACGCTTGTCGGTACGAAGCTGAAGCCCGGCGACAGCACCGATGGCGCGGTCTTTTTTGTCAATCGCACCAAAACCAAGAATTTGGGAGCCGGCCGCTTTGTAGCACGCACCTGCGGACAGGTGTTCGTGTTCCAGACCTACGGCGAATTAAAGGCCCGCTAGTGCCTGGCCATTTTATAGATCTTCACTCTCACACAAACGAGTCGGATGGTAGCCTGACGCCTGAGGAATTGGTCGCCTTGGCCAAGCAAACCGGGCTCGGCGCCCTGGCGATTACCGACCATGACACCTTCGACGGGTACCGGAAGGCGATTCCGTCTGCGCGTACCGCCGGTTTGGATCTGCTCCAGGGCATCGAGCTAAATACCCGCTTCTATCCTGACGGTGAAGTCAACGGGCATCTCCGTTCCGTTCATCTGCTTGCCTATTTTCTTTCCGGCGAGCCCTCGGGCGTATTCGAGGAATGGCTGGCCGAGCAGCGCGAAGAGCGGCGCTCGCGCAACCGGAAGCTGGCAAACTCTCTTAGAGCTCGCGGCGTGGAGATTACCTTTGAAGAAGTGGAAGCCCGTGGCAAGAGTTTGGCAGGGCGTCCCCACTTTGCGAGTATTTTGATGGAAAAAGGCTACGCCAAAGACTTTCGGGACGCCTTCACGCGCTATCTCGGGGAAGAAGCCCCCGGTTTTGTTCAACGCGAAAGTAAAACCACGGAAGAAACAATTCAGGTGGTTCGGCAGGGAGGCGGCATACCCGTGATTGCGCATCCCATCCGCATCG
>DATHIZ010000608.1:0-2314 GCA_035316385.1 Bryobacteraceae bacterium
CTTCCGAGCTGGGTGAAAGGCGCAGGGAAAATGAGTGGCGACAAGAAAAGCACCGATCCAGGCCTGTCTGCCGCTGAGCGAAAAACTCTCAGGGAGCACGAGGCCCAGGAAGCCATCGCGGACCATGAATCCGCTCAGAAAGCGTTCCACGAAAATCGGGAACGGCTGCGCGAAGAACGCATGGGCAGAGAGGCCGCCGCGGGTCCGATGGTCGCGCCCACTCCCGAACTGCCGGACGATATGCCGATCGAACGCGTCCTGTTTTCCACACGCATCCATAATGCTCTGCGAGCAGCCGGCTTGAAAACCGTCGGTGAGATACGCGAGATGTCGGACGCGAGCCTTATCGGCCTGCCGGATTTTGGAAAGGGTTCGCTCTCTAATCTCCGCGCCAAGTTGGGCTTGCCGTCGACCGATGGGGTCAGACCGACAAGCAAATCGCCGACCTGATCTACCGTGCTTCGCCGCGCTCCGACGACGCGAAGCCCTGGCGAATCCCACCGCCCGTGGACCCGCGCCCGATGGCTACGCTGACAGGATCCGGAGCCGCGTGAGCAACCTCTGCGCTCGTCAACGCGGCATCCGAATAGACCTCAAAGGCGATGGTCAGCAACGCCAATACAAAAACTGCGACAAAGGTTTTCATGGCCCGGTTTATCGAGGCCAAGTACGGCGGAATCCGCCAAACAAGCCGGCGAAAAAACGGAAGTTTCATGTCTGAATACCCGGCTCGCCGCGCGCGCCGTTTCATTTGGCCGCTCATCATTTCAAGCAGGCCGCGCTTGGTTCTAAAATAGAATTTAGTGGGATCGGCGGATTGCGAACCTAGATGCCCAAATGTGTCGGGCCGTCCCCGGCACGTCTACCTCCAAGGGCGGCCTCAGCTCGCCCCCCGAGCTGGGGCCGTTTTTCCGGGAGGGTGTGGTTGGCGAGCGCTGCGCGGTGGGGGTGAACTATCAGCCCAGGCCAGCGGCGGTTGGCTCAGCCTTTTGGCCCCGAGGCGCCATCCAGCCAGGACCGGGTCTGCTCTTCGGTCCAACCGGGAACAGCGTAGCTGCTGGGCGCGGCAGGGCGCGGGTCCGGCCGCATGTGACTCCTGGGCGGCTTCGAGCGATGCGCCGGCGCGGCGTCGGCCGCAGCACACAAACTGATCAAGAGGCCCAAGGCCAAAACAGATCGCATGGTGCTTGCTCTCACGTGCCCACTGCTCTCCGCGTTTGCGCGTTGCCAGCTATTGCTTATCGAACGGAATATATTGCTGATGCTCCCGCGGCACCTGACTGCAATAGCGCGCTGGAACCGCCGCGGTCGATTGATCGATCGATCTCCTGCTGCCTGGTCAGTCTGAAATAGGCTTCGTAGGCCGCCACCCACTCTTTGGACGCCACTTTAAAAGTAGCTTTCGAGAGTGCCGCAACGACGGACGTCGAGGGTCGCGCAGTGGAAGGCGCCGCCGAATGCTGCGTAGTGCAGGAATGGACAGGGGATCGGCTCCAGACCCCATTTTTCCATCGCGCGCATCATATTGGTGTGATGCGGATCGACGATAACGCGCTTTTCGTCGATCATCAGGATGTTCATGCTGAGCCACTTTCCGCACAGGGAAGTGACCTGGAGGACGCGGTCAGTAATGGGATTGGGGTCGGGTGCGACCAGAATGTCCCACTTTTTCAGAATGTCGGGCAGACGATCCGGATCGATGTATTCCGGATTGATCAGCAACTTGCCCGGACCGAGTGGAAGTATCGTCGTATCTATGTGCATCGGGTTGGTGCAGCGGCTCTCGATTTCGTGGATTCGGTACCCCTCCCCGAGGTGTCGCCGAAGCCATTCGATGCCGGATGCGTTGGTGACGTTGCTTCGCGTAACGAACAAATCCCGCCCGCATCGGAAGAAGTCCGCAGCGTCGAACACCGGTTCGAACTCCGTGAGAATGTAGCGCATCGGCGCGCCTTTCTCAGGCAACCGGAAATCGGGATCGAACAGTTCTTCGGTAAGCTGCGGCTTAGGCGCCGAAGTCCAACGGGCGCCGCGCCGGAAATAATCCTTGAGAATTTCCCTATAGGAGTGCGTTTCGAAGTAGCGGCATGGCCAGGCCATCGGCGTTTCGATGATCTCCTCGCCTATGACCAGCATGCTGTCGCGCGGACAGGTGTTGCAGAAACCGCGCGACGACCAATCGGGAGTGCTGAACCTTGTCTTGTGATTGATCGCGTCCGGCCTTGTCACGGTTATGCCGAGCGACTCGAGCAGCGCAACGAACCCATCCAGCTCGCGTTGCGCGGGCGCGACCATCAACTGGGGATAGCGGAAA
>DATHIZ010000609.1:0-4675 GCA_035316385.1 Bryobacteraceae bacterium
TATGGGTGAGCAATCTCAACCCCAGGCAGGCCTGGGTTTGGGCGATGTCTATGGCATAGCGCCCTCCGATTTCACTCACAAATTCCTTTTTAACTATAGTGTCGACCTTCCGTTTGGACGCGGCAAGAAACTACTCGGGAACGTTTCCTCCATTGCCGACAAATTTATTGGCGGTTGGTGGATTGCCGGAACCACGACGTTTCGATCCGGGCAGCCGATTCAGGTCTACACGCCGAGTGGCGGAGTTGGCGGCCTGGGCAGCGCCTGGTACAACATTGGGCAGGGTCGCAATCAACGCCCCATCAGTGTACCGGGGCAACAGCTCGGGCTCACCACCGACGGGCACCAGGCGCTTGTAGGTTCCGCCAACTATCGGTCTTACGCAAATCCTGGCGCGTTCGTTTTGCCGCAAGGCTTTGAACTCGGCAATGTTCCCAGCACCTATGGATCCTGGTTTGGCCCAGGCTTCAGCCAGTGGGACATGGCCCTGATGAAAGAGATCGGCTTAGGCAAAGAATCCCGCCATTTGCAGCTTCAATTTGAAGCCGCAGAACGTCCTCAACCATATGAATGCTGGTGTCCCTGTCACTGGTGTAACCAACTCGGGCTTTGGGCAGATCATTACGCAGTTTGGGAACCCGAGACAAGCTATGGTCGCGGCGAAGTTGTACTTTTAGTGGGCAGGGGAGGGAAGAAGGAGAGACGATGAAACGCAGACTCTGCCTCACGACCATGCTGGCCGGCAGCGCAATCGCGTTTGCCGGAGCCGCCGCCCCCGCTGCAACTCTCATCCAGCTGAATGTGGATCTTTCCGTGGATCCCCAGCCCGGGAACACGAGATGCTCCACAATTTCAAAACCGTCTTCCGGCCCGCGGCAAGCAAGCAGCCTGGATATGTCGATCTGAAGTTGCTGAAACTACGCTCTACGCTCCAAGGCAATCCCCCTCCGGGCCGAGCGAATTACCGGTTTGTCCTGACGTTCACCACCGAAGAACCGCGTCAGAAATGGGTGCCTCCGAGACTCATAAGAAGCTCTGGCCCACCATAGAGAACACCCTGGCCTCCAAGAACTATACCGTTTTGCTGTACGACGCGGTCTAGGCACAGCCGCCTCTCGCGCGGCAATCCAATAAAAATCTCGAAAGGGCGATACGTCGCATCGCGAAATTGACAACATGAAAGCTCTGCTTACTGTTAGTGCCGCTGTCCTGCTGACCGCCTGTTCCAACGGACCGGCGCCCGTTTCCGCGTCCCGGTCGACTGGCGTTGGCCGCATTGTACGCCTCGATCCGGCATTTTCTTCCATCGTGCCGGAACAGGCTCAGATCGAGAAAGTCGCCGGTGGTTTTCAGTTTGCCGAAGGACCCCTCTGGCGTGCGGACGGCCATCTTTGGTTCAGCGACGTCGTCGGTAACATGGTGCGTTCCGTCACTCCAGGCGGCGTTGTGCAACAGCTCATCAAAAACGGGGGCGGGGAAAACAATGCGCCGGCGGGTTCTTTCGTGGGACCGAACGGAATGGTTGTCAATGCGGAAGGCGACGTGCTTCTCTGCCAGCATACGAACCGGCGCATTGTAAAAGTCAGCAAGGATCTTCAAACCGCGGTTTATCTCGATAAGTTCGACGGCGAGCGCTTCAATAGTCCGAATGACCTGGTATACCGGCCCGATGGATCGCTCTATTTCACTGATCCACCCTACGGGTTGACCAAGCAGGACGACGACCCGGCAAAGGAAATCAAATTCAATGGAGTCCTCTGCTATTCCGGCGGCAAACTTCGGGCTGTGATCAAAGACCTCCCTCGCCCGAATGGAATCGCGTTCTCGCCTGACGGCAAGATCCTGTATGTTTCCAACTCGGAGCCTCGCAAATACTGGATGCGCTACGACGTGGTGGCTGACGGCTCAGTTTCGAACGGCCGTGTGTTTGCCGATGTGTCCGCCGAGAAAGGAGAGGGCTTACCTGACGGAATGAAGGTCGATTCACAAGGAAACGTCTATGCGAGCGGTCCCGGCGGCTTGTGGGTATTTTCGCCGGAAGGAAAGCACATAGGAACCATCCAGACGCCGGAAACTCCGGCCAACTGCGGTTGGGGAGAGGATGGCAAAACGCTCTACATCACCGCCCGCACAGGCGTCTACCGCATCAAACTTGCAGTCGCGGGTCAGACTCCGCTTTACCCTGAGACCCGCTCGCCCCTCTAGCGATCAATCGCGGCGGCAACCATCGCCATAAGAATGTTGACCTCGTCGGCTAAATCGGCTGAGGCACCGCCCGTGTTGCGCTGCATGAGTATGACTCCCACCAGATCTTTGGCGGGATCCACCCAGACGTAGGTGCGGTACACCCCAGCCTTTTCGAAACTGCCGATAAAAGTATAGCGATACATCCCCAGCGCCTGCCGCACCACTTCGTAGCCGTATCCCTGGCCCACTCCCGGAGCGTACCCGGCCTTTAGGTCTTCCGTCTGCGAGGTCGTCATCGCCGCAATTGCTGCCGCGGAAAGCACTCTCTTCCCATTGAGTACTCCCTTGTTTAACATCATCTGGTTGAAGCGCGCCAGATCGCTTGCAGTGCTGAGCAGGCCGGAATCGGGTGACGGAATCCTCGCGCCAGAAGGAACCGGACGCGTAAACGCTTTCAGCTTGCCGTCTTCATAGGTGTAAAGTGTTGCAACCCGGTTGGCTTTGTCTTGCGGAACGTCAAAAAACGTATCTTTCATCTCCAGCGGCTGAAAGATTCTCTCACTCATGAATTGGTCGTATGGCTTTCCCGAGACTACTTCTATGATCCGGCCAAGCACGGCGATTCCGAGGTTGCTATAATTCCAGGCCGTTCCTGGCTGGAAGAGCAGCGTCGCCCGCGCTGCGGCAGTGGCCATCTGTTCACCCCGCGAGTTCGGCGGAGGTCCGCCTCGTCCCGCTCCGCTCTCGCCCAACCCCGATGTATGCGTCATCAGGTCGAGCACATTGAAGGGCCGCACTGGTGGAACGCCTTGGCAGTTGTATCCCACCAGCGTTCCGCATGGGTTCACTTTTACCTCTTTGAACTCCGGCACAAATTTCTCCACCGGATCCAGCAGCGAGAGCCGGCCTTCGTCAACCAGCGCCATCACGCCCGCGCAAGTGATCGGTTTAGTCACCGACATGATCCTGAAGATACTGTCAACCTGCATGGGAATCTTGTGCTCGACATCTTGAAAGCCCACTGCCTCGATGCTGGCGACGTGCCCGTGTCGCGCGATGAGCGTGACGATGCCGGCTGTCTTTCCGGCGTCGACGAACTCCTTCATGCGTACGGGAATCCGGGCAAGCAACGCCGGATCCATTCCGGCGAGCGAGGAATCAATTCTATTTGTGACAAATCTGCTGTCCGCCGAAACGCCCAGCGAACACGCCATCAGAAAGACAACTGTGGTTTTCATAAGAATACGACTGAATACTTAGCGGTCCGGGAGCGCGAAACTGAATAGTACGGAGCCTGAGGTGATGGCTTCCCATCGACTGCATAAGATATGGGTGAACTCCGGATGCGTTCGCCGGTCTGATACTCCCACAGGCATTTGCCATTGGCCGCCGCAAGAGCGATCAAGTTGCCGTCGGCGACAGTTGCGAATACCAAACCCCCGGCGGTCGCCAATACCCCTGCCGCCGACGAACCTTCCTGGATCTGGAAATTCCAGCACACATCCCCGCTTGTAGGGTCGAGAGCGCGGACCGCGCCGGGTGCGCCCACAACTTCATCAAGCCGCTGGCCCGTGCCGGTATAGCCTGCGCCTGGTTCCGGCTCCCGGCTCTTGCTGCTGTATACCGCGCACGCCTCACGTACGGCTACATAAAACAAGACTGTCTTTGGATCAAAGGAGGGAGCGGCAAAATTGGTAGCGCCTTGTGCATCCGGACAGGTATAAGTCCCCTCCGGAGTCGGAGCGGAGCCGGGCTTCACGATAGGGTGGCCGTTATCGTCCAAGCCCTCCGCCCAGGTTTGGTGCGCAAACGCCTTTCCTCGCAGAAACTGCCCCGTCTCCGGGTCCAGCACATAGTAGAACGCGTTGCGATTGGCCTGCACCAATAGCTTCCGCACTTTTCCGCCCAGGGGTAAGTCGACTAACATCGGAGTTTCGTTTGCATCCCAGTCATGCGTATCGTGCGGGCTGAATTGGAAATACCACTTGAGCTTGCCCGTGTTCGGATCAAGCGCGAGCACGCTACACGTATAAAGGTTCGCGCCCGCCCGGACTGAGCCATCGTAATCCGGCGAGGGATTTCCCACGGTCCAGAAAAGGGTGCCGGTCTCTGGTTCGTAGGTCCCGGTCGTCCATGTAGGACCGCCGCCGGTATCAGCCGCTTTGTCATCGGGCCAGGTGGAACGGTTTGGATCTCCTTTTTGCGCGATCGTCCGGTGGCGCCACAGCAGTTTTCCAGTGGCCGCATCATACGCGTCCACGAAGCCGGTCAACGCACATTCACCGGCGGTAATGCCTATGATGATCTTGCCGTCCACTGCCAGGGGAGCGTGAGTAATGGAAAATCCCTTCTGGTAGTCTTCGACGGCAACATCCCAGATCACCGAGCCTGTTTTCGCATCCAGGGAAACCAGATGGGAATCCAATGTGCCCATGAACAGCCGGCCCCCAAAATCGCAACACCGCGATTCGCCATAACAGTGCAATGC
>DATHIZ010000610.1:0-4828 GCA_035316385.1 Bryobacteraceae bacterium
TGCTGCCGAGTGCGTTGGTGAGTATCAGACTGGAAGGGGAGCATCGCTTAATTGCTCATCTGCCCAGCACCCAGCGGGCGAATTTTGTGCGTTTGCGAGTAGGCGACCGGGTGCGAATCGCAATCTCGGAGCAAGACCGGACGCGCGGGCGGGTTTTGGAGTTATTGACGAAGGGGTAGCGGCGCGGTTCGGCGCGCGGCCAAGGAACAAACTATGAAGGTAAGAGCGTCCGTCAAGAAATTGTGTGACAAGTGCAAGGTGATCCATCGCCACGGCGTTGTGCGCGTCATCTGCACCAATCCCAAGCACAAGCAGCGGCAGGGTTAGAGGAATTATATGGCGCGTATAGCAGGTGTTGATTTACCAGCAAAGAAGCGGTCGGCCATCGGGCTGACATACATCTACGGCATCGGGCGTACCCGGGCCTTGTCCCTTCTTTACCGGGCGCACGTGGATCCGGAGAAGAAGATTGGGGACCTTTCCGAAGAGGAAGTGAACCATCTCAGGAACCTCATTGAGACCGAGGGCGCCATTGAAGGCGACCTGCGCAAAGAAGTCTCAATGAACATCAAGCGCCTGATGGAAATGGGCTCTTACCGCGGTTTGCGGCATCGCCGCGGCTTGCCGGCGCGCGGGCAGCGCACCCACACCAATGCGCGTACGCGCAAGGGTCCGCGCCGGGGCACCGTGGCGGGCAAGAAGAAGGCAACTGGTAAGACGTAGAGGATTTTGGTAAATGGCTAAGGCACCCGCAAAAACTGGTAGTTCAAAAACTAGTAAGAAGAAAGCCTTCAAGAAGAAGGAAAAAAAGAACGTTCCTTACGGGACGGTCCATATTCAGGCTTCGTTCAACAACACCATTGTTACGTTCACCGATCCGATCGGAAACGTGTTGGCGTGGTCGAGTTCCGGTTCGCTTGGCTTCCGTGGTTCGCGCAAAGGCACGCCCTTTGCCGCTCAGCAGGCCTCGCTGACGGCGGCGAACAAAGCCAAGGAATCCGGTCTGCGTTCAGTGGAAGTTCGCGTTGCCGGTCCCGGTTCCGGCCGCGAGTCGGCAGTGCGCGCTCTTGCGACCGCCGGTATTGAAGTGAAGTCGATCCGCGACGTCACGCCGATTCCGCATAACGGATGCCGGCCGCCTAAAAAGCGCCGAGTCTGAGAAGAGTTCGCCCTCACAGGAGGGCGTGGATTGAAAAAGCGGGATGAAGGCACAGCCGTAAACCGCACCTACAGTATCTTTTGGAGGTTATTGATTGGCACGTTATAGTGGCCCCGTGTGCAGGCTCTGCCGCCGCGAGGGCATGAAATTGTTCCTGAAAGGCGAGCGCTGCCACACCGAGAAGTGCGCCATTGAAAAGCGCAACTTCGCTCCGGGCCAGCACGGCAAGGATAAGAAGCCGAAGTTAGTCGGCTACGGCCTGCAATTGCGCGAGAAGCAGAAAGCCCGCCGCTACTACCAGATTCTCGAAGGCCAGTTCCGGAATCTTTACGAGAAAGCCGTGAATCAAAAAGGCATTACCGGCGAGTACATGCTGGAAATGCTTGAGCGCCGCCTCGACAACGTCATGTACCGGACCGGGTTCGCTACCAGCCGCGCTCAGGGGCGTCAGATTGTCCGCCACGGTCATATCACAGTCAACGGCAAGAAAGTCAATATTCCTTCTTTTACAGTGAAGCCCGGCGATTCGGTTGAGATTCGCGAAACCAGCCGGAACAACTCCAGTATTCTGGCGGCGCGCGACGCCACCGCCCACACCCCTAGCCCTTCCTGGCTGGAAGTAGATCGCGAAGCGCTTAGAGCGCGTGTATTGCAGCAACCCAAGCGCGAAGAGTTGGTGCAAATTCAATTGAATGAACAGCTCATCGTCGAGCTGTACTCGAAGTAAGCTTCGATAACCGACGAAGAGGACAGATAGAACCAACTATGTTTAAAGGATTCCAGAAGCCCAAGCGTTTAGTCGCGAATACCGAAACGCTTACTGAGCGTTTCGGCCAGTTCACCGCCCAGCCCTTCGAGCGTGGATTCGGATCCACTATCGGTAGCGGTTTGCGGCGCGTACTTCTCAGCTCCATCGAGGGCGCGGCCATAACCGGCGTGCGAATCGATGGCGTATCGCACGAATTCAGTCCCATCCCAGGCGTTGTGGAAGATGCCACCGACATCATCCTGAACTTGAAGCAAGTTCCGTTCAAGATGATGGGCGAAGGCACGCGCATCGCTCGCTTGACGGTTGATGCTCCCGGCGAAGTGATGAGCAGCCAGATCGAGACCGATAACGACATCGAGGTGCTCGACCGCAATCTGCACATCGCCACGGTCGGCGAAGGCGGCAAACTCACCATCGAAATGCGCATCAAGAGCGGCCGCGGTTATGTGTCGGCCGACCGCAACTACGACGAAGATCTACCTATCGGCTACATTCCGATTGATTCGGTTCACTCGCCGGTGCGCAAAGTGAACTACACCGTGGAAGCAGCGCGTCTCGGTCAAAACACCGACTATGACAAGCTCACTCTCGAAGTGTGGACCAACGGCGCCATTTCACCGCAGGATGCGGTGGGGCAAGCTTCCAAGCTGCTCAAAGACCACATGACGATCTTCATCAACTTTGAAGAGACGCCCGAGGCCGCTGAAGAGCCGGCAGAGCGCGCCATCAATCAAATGAATGAAGTGCTGAACCGTTCGGTGGAAGAGCTCGAACTCAGCGTCCGTTCTTACAACTGCTTGAAGAACGCAAATATTCAGACGATCGGCGACCTGGTGCAGAAGAGCGAATCGGAAATGCTCCGCACCAAGAATTTCGGCCGCAAGTCGCTGAATGAGATCAAGGAAATCCTTTCCGGTCTGGGCCTGTCTTTCGGCATGAAGTTCGATTCGCAAGGACGCCTGGTTGGCGGAGCGCCGCCGGCCTCGCACTCCGATTTCGGCGATGAAGAAGAGGATACCGAGAACTTTGCAGGAGCCGAGGAATAATCAATGCGGCATCGCAAGGCAGGATCTAAACTCAAGCGCGATCTTAGCGCCAGACGCGCGCTATTACGCGGCTTGGTGACTAACGTCATCGAAGAAGAACGCATCACCACTACGATTCCCAAGGCGAAAGCCGCGAAGCCGCTGGTGGAGAAGATGATCACGCTGGCAAAGAAAGACAGCTTGCACGCACGGCGTCAGGCGGCGGCTTTCCTGATGAAGCCGGAAGCGGTCGAGAAGCTATTCGAAAAAATCGGTCCGCGCTTCAATCAGCGTAACGGCGGCTACACGCGTATCGTGAAGCTGGGCTGGCGTAAAGGCGACGGCGCCGAAACCGCCAAGCTGGAATTGGTTGGCTCGGAACTCGTCAAGCGCGCGGCTGAACGTGCCGCCCGCCGCGAGGAGAAGATGAAACAACTCAATGAAGGCGCCCAAGGCGAAGCCGGCGGCGACGAGAAGAAGTAAACCTTCCTTTAAACAAGTAGTGCAAAAGGCCCGGGAGCGCAGCTTCCGGGCCTTTTTGCATATCTGTACACTGAACGTGGATGGAAAAATTCGCGCTGCTAGGAATTGCTTTGCTTGGATTCGTTCTCCCGTCCAGCGGGGCATCGTTTTATCCAACACGGCTGGAGGATTCCAAGGCAGTTTACCTGACGCCGGATCAGTTTCCCGTTCACGCCGACGGCAAGGCGGACGATAGCGAGGCCATCCAAGCAGCTATCAACAAAGTGCAGGAGACGACAGGCTGGGGAATAGCCTTTGTCCCGGCGGGCCGCTACCGGATCACGCGAACCATTTACGTCTGGCCGGGTGTGCGGGTGATCGGCTATGGCGCCACACGTCCCGTATTCGTTCTCGCCGATGGTACTCCCGGATTCCAGCAGGGAATCGGAGATATGTTCTTCTTCACCGGATTCCGGCCGAGAGGGGGTTCGTCGGCGCGGCCGCTAACGCCTCCCGGAACTGTTCCGGAGAATCTTACCATCGCGGATGCCAATCCGGGTACATTCTATTCCGCGATGAGCAACGTCGATTTTGAGATCGGCAGGGGAAATCCAGCGGCCGTCGCGGTTCGTTGCCACGCCGCACAGCACGCCTTCCTTACCCACATCGATTTCCATACCGGCTCCGGCCTGGCGGGCATTCATGACGTGGGGAATGAGGGCGAGGATCTGCACTTTTACGGCGGACGCTATGGCATCCTCACCAAGAAGCCGTCGCCTGCCTGGCAATATACGCTGCTCGATTCGACATTCGACGGCCAGCGGGAGGCGGCCATCCGGGAGAATGAAGCCGGACTGACGCTGGTTCATAACGAATTCAAAAATGTGCCGACCGCCATTTCGATTGATTCCGGCTACTCCGACCAGCTCTGGGTGAAAGACGCACGCTTTGAGAACATCAGCGGCCCGGCGATCCTCATCAGCAACGAAGACAGCCGTATGACCCAGATCAACGCGGAGGACATCGTCTGCGCTCATGTGCCGGTGTTTGCACGATTTCGCGAGAGCGGCAAACAGATTGCGGGAGCTGGTGAAACCTACAAGGTCAAAGTGTTCTCGCATGGACTCACCTTGGCGGGACTGGGCGCGCAAGGAGAGAGTAAGACTGGATTCCAGGCCGCGCCATTGAACAGCCTGCCGCCCGCGGGACCAAACGCAATTCCCGCGTCGCCCCCAGCCAATGAGTGGGTCAATCTGAGATCGCTGGGCGTGAAAGGCGATGGCGTGACTGATGATACGGCGGCGATTCAAAAGGCGATTGCCGGTCATCGCGTTCTCTACGTTCCATCAGGCCGCTACATCGTCACAGATTCTATTACGCTTCGCCCGGATACGGTACTCATTGGTTTGCATC
>DATHIZ010000611.1:0-27102 GCA_035316385.1 Bryobacteraceae bacterium
ATTGAGACCGGCCGTGGAACCGAGCCGTATATTACCGACGGTTTTGCCGGCGGGACGCTGCGCTCCATGCGCCCGGACTTGCGAGCAGGCAATTACGGCCCGGCGCTGCTGGCCGGTGCGCAGGAGATGGCTCGGCAAATCGCCCAAGGCAAAGGCATTGCTTTCTCGGGTGGCGCCGCAATCCCTCAGCGAATTCCCACGGAACAGAACGAGTCACGTGGCCGTGGCATCCCGTTTCCACTCCTTATTGTCGGAATCCTATTCTTTTTATTCCTCTTAACCAGGCGCGGAGGAGGTGGCGGCGGCGGATTCTTAGCCGGTATGCTTCTGGGAAACCTGCTAGGCGGCGGGCGCGGTGGCGGCCGCGACAATTGGGGTGGCGGCGGGTTCGGCGGTGGCTCGGGCGGAAGCGGCGGATTCGGGGGCTTCGGGGGCGGCGATTTCGGTGGTGGCGGGGCAAACAGTGACTGGTGAGAGCGCACAGGGTTCGAATCTGCCGATTTTGCGCAGATTGCAGGCCAGCGCTCGGGGCGAGGGGAAAATAGCTTGGATAAATTACTCTCAGAACTGGTGGGGAAGCTAAAATCAGCATTCGGGGAACGCTTGGTCTCCACAATTCTTTACGGTTCCGCAACGGTCGGCGACTGGACCGAGCGGAAGTCGGACCTGAACGTCTTGTGCGTGCTGGACCGGATAACGCCCGCGGAGTTGGGGAAGTCGGAGCCAGTGTTTCGTTGGTGGCGCGAACAGGGTCAGCCGCCGCCGCTCTTGTTGACGGCGGAAGAAGTGAGCGGGTCGGCCGATTGTTTTGCAATGGAATTTCACGACATGCAGGAGCACCGGCGGGTTCTGCAGGGCCGCGATGTCATCCTCGGGTTGACCGTAGAAGATAGGTTCTATCGAGCGCAAGTGGAACATGAGTTGCGCAGCAAGCAGATTCGCCTTCGTCAGAAGGCGGCGGAACTACTGCCGGATCGTAAGCGGCTCGTGAGGCTGCTGACTGATTCGATTTCAACGTTTTGCGTCTTGGGACGCCACGCGCTGGTTTTGAGCGGCCGCGAGCCGCGCTGGAAAAAACACGAGATTCTGGCGGCACTTGAAAATGCGCTTGGAAGACCGTTCCAGAGTTTTGCCGCAATCCTGGCCATTCGGCAATCTGGCGAAGTTCCGGCGGGCGGCGATGCTATCGCCATGCTCGAAGGATACTTGAGAGAAGCCGATGCTTTGGTTGATTTTGTAAACGGATTGGCATCCCGTAAGCTTTAGTTGTAATTAAAAAGGGGAGACCAAATGAAGGGCGCGCTAATTGGCTTGGTGGTCGTGGTGCTGGTGGGGCTCGTATTCGGAGGCCAGCTGATCGGTTCGCGGAATGAACTGGTCACTGAGAGGAACGATATCGATTCGAAATGGGCGCAGGTCGATAACGATATGAAACGGCGCGCCGATCTGATTCCGAATCTCGTTGAGACGGTAAAAGGCTTTGCAAAACAGGAGCAGACCGTAATCGGCGACGTAGCAAAGGCCCGGGCCGCGCTGCTAGGTGCGCGCAGCAGGAACGAGGAGATCAGTGCAAACAACCAGCTCGGCGGAGCCATAGGACGGCTGCTTGTGCTGCAGGAAAATTATCCGCAACTGAAGTCGAACGAGAATTTTCTCCGCCTGCAGGATGAATTGGCGGGAACCGAAAACCGGATTGCGGTTTCGCGCCGGGATTACAACCTGGCGATTCAGAAATACAACACCGACGTGGAACTGTTTCCGAAAAATATTGCCGCTTCCATTTTCGGCTTCCACCGCGATGACGCTTATTTCAAGACCACGGACGAGGAAAAGAAAGTGCCGGCGGTCAAGTTTTAGGGCTGCCGATTGTAGGTACTTCGGCCTTAATCAAGCCCCTCGGGTTCGTTCCAGTCCTCCGTGCGCCGGTTGTAGCGCCTGAGCGCGCCCAACGAACCCTGGCTGCTGAAACCGGCGATCCGCAAGCGGCGGTACGCGGAAGCGAGATTTTTTTCTTCCTGCAGAAATGTCTTCAGATCGATGCTGCGGTACTTCCGGTCCAGAAATTGCTGAATCAGTTCGTGTTCCTCCACTCCTGCAAAGGCCTTGGACACCGCTTCTTCCGCCACAGTGGACGCAACCTGCCGCGCACGTAAATCCTGCAATACCCGCAGCCGGCCGAAGCCGTTGTTTTGCAGCCGCGACGCCGCAAAAACGTCAGAAAATTTCTGGTCATCAATGAACGAATATTCGCGCAGTTTCTCCATGACTGCAGACAGAGTGGCAGGAGAGTCGGCGCGGCGCGAAAGCTTTTGCCGGAGTTGAGCGGCCGAATGCGCACGATGGCCCAGAACGCGCAAAGCGTATTCCCAAAGGGCGTTCTCGGGTAATTTCGGACTTTTGTGAACAGCCATCCTGCGAAACGTTTGCTACTGTAACACGCTCTACAAGATGTACACTGCTAGTAACGACGTTCGGCAGATTATTCAATTAAATAAGGAGGAGAGTGTGATGGAGGAGAAAAACGGCTTTGGCTATTTTCTTTTGGGACTTGGTATCGGGGTGGCAGCGGGAATACTTTGGGCGCCCAGAACCGGCGAAGAGACACGTCAGATTCTCGCCGACAAGGCAGGCGAAGGAGCCGACTATCTCCGGACGCGCGCGCAAGACGGCAGCGAATTTGTCAAACAGCGCACCGATGACGTAAAACAATCGGCGGCGGACCTTTACGAGAAAGGCCGCACCACGGTAGTCCGTCAGCGCGAAACCCTGAATGCAGCGGTGGAAGCCGGCAAGCAAGCGTACCGGGATGCAGTGGAAGACGTGAAGACGGCGGCCGCAAACGCAGCGCATGGGCGCCCTGGAGAAAGCGTCTAAGCTGGTGCTGCTTTCATAGAGGTCTGGAATGGACCAAAATACGCTTGTTACCGTTTTTATCGGCATATGTGCGCTCTCGATGATGGGGACCGCCGTGGCGATGATAGGTATATTTTTTGTTGCCCGCGATATTCGCGGCAAGGTAATGCAGGCATGGCCGGAGCTGCAGAGTATTCTTGCTTCGTCCAAACGCACGGTCGAACGCGCAGAAAAGCACATCGAGACCGTCGGCGCGACTAGCGTTTCAATTCTGGAGATCACCAAGCAACAAATCGTCAAAGTGGACGAGTTGTTGAGCGATGCAAGCACTCGCGCCAAGGTTCAAATGGAGCGTGCGGAATTGGTGTTGGACGACACAATGACAAGAGTCCAGGAGACCGTCGATGTGGTGCAGAAGGGCGTATTGCGCCCCGTGCGGGAAGTACACGGAATCTTGGCCGGCATCCGCACGGCGATCGCATACTTAGGGCGCGCCAGCAGGTCGACCGTCGAACGTGCCACTTCCGACGAGGAGATGTTTATTTAAGACATCTGGGCGTTTCAATGGCCGGAGGTGCTGCTAGGCTTGCAAACGAAGATGTTCCAGATCAGGATGAAGGGCGAACCGGGTAGCGACAGAAGCTATCGGTTCGCCTACTTGTTTAGCGCTGCCGATATCCCAGGAAGACCTTTTAGCCACAAGCCCTAAATAGCCAATCTTAGCGGGGTCTATTTTCATAATTCGGCAACAGGTGGCATCGACGCTGGGCGGATGTGCGCCGCCCACTATCAAGCCAGCCTGTTTGCTTTGCCCCAGGATAGGTCCGTTCCCCTCCATGCCTTCTATGCCATCGACTAAGCAGAATTGCTTCGGGAAAAGGTAGTAGAGATCGGCGATGCATTTATCAATACCAGCCCAATGAAGGATATTCTTGGGCCAGCCGTAGATCGCGCCGGGCACCACGCCGAACAGGTTCTTCATCGCGAGCGTTGCGCCTGCCCAGTGATGAGTTTTCATTTTGGGCAGTGTCACCAGCAGGTCGCAGGCGAGCGCGGTTTGCGGGAGATACAGCTCTTGTAGCGAAGATAACGGGTTTTGGATTCGAATGCGGCGTACTTCGTCAATATTGAGGTCAATGAAACGATCTTCGAAATTCGGAATGGCCTGGAAGAAACCGGCCGCCTCGGCCATCTCGAGCGTCGTGCGGCGATGCCCGGGCCCCTCAGCTATACTCACGTGCCGTGCGCCCAAGGTATGAAAAGCCTCCGCAACGGCAGCGACAAAGACTGGATTAGTGTTGACCGGAGCTGTGGCACTGAATTCCACTAAGTTCGGTTTCAGGAGAATGTTCCTGCCTGCTATCGGGAGCCGGTGTTCCAGCAGAATGCGCCGGATGACATCCGTCAATTCGACCGAATAGGATGCGGCTTTCACGATGGACACCAGCGAGCCGTCGGTTGGCCCGGCAGTCCGAAGTCTGCTCGAACAACTGGCAGCGATGCCCGCAAAGCCAGCGGAGGCCCCGAAAAAGAAGTGTCGTCGATTGAGCGGCTGCATGGAGTCAGGAAGTCAGGAACAATGGATTCTGGGCGTCGCCTGCGGCAAGCGCTAGCAGCAGGAGCGAGATGTCGCGGGTTGATCGGGGAGGCGGCCGGACACCGGACTGCTCCAGACGGCAGCCATGGGCGAGTAGTCCCATCCGGAGCCATGACCAACCCTCCAAGGATCCCGGCTGCTGGAGAAAGAATTCGCCCAACCGTAGAGCTGGTCGCAACTCGGCTGGCGAAGTGTGCGCAAGAGAGAGCAGCGCTAAACCTGTGGTTTCGGGATAAGAGGCGGGGCTTTCCCGTTGGAAAGGAGAACCACCGTGATTCCAACCTCCATCGGGGCAACGATGAGAGAGCAAGTAAGACTGGCTTTGCCGTACGGTCGCGACGGAAGCATTCATTCGCAAAAGCGCAAGAATGCTCAAGGACGTCGGAATCACCCAGCCGGCAGTGCCCGGAAACCAAGGGCTGCCTCCAGGCGCCTTGGATGGAGGAATGCCGGCGCGCGACAAGAGTTGCTTCAGCGGCGAGACCTCGGGGTTCACCGCGCGAGTCAGCCATCCGGTCGCGCTTCGCAGGCGCTCGTGGTGCTCCTGGGTTTTAGGCAGCGCCAGCACACAAAGACTTGTGACCCAAGTGCTCGTGGGAATAGCCCCGCTCGGAGGCCAACCGCCGTCCGTATTTTGATGCTTCACCAGCCAAGCCACCGCCCGCGAATCGGCGGTCTGTGAAGACAAACCTAGAGCGAGCAGCGCTAAGGCGGTCGGCTCCGTCCACGAAGAGCCGCCGGCGCGAAACGCCCATCCCCCGTCGGCATTTTGGGCCGCTAGAAGCCGCTGCTGAAGTTCATGCACTTCAGCCATGCTCGTTCCTAGCTACTAAACTGCTTTGCGATTGCGACGCCGCCTGAGATAGAAAACCAAGACCGCCCCGGCGCCAACCCAAATCAAACCTTGCACAACAATATCGTTCATTTCTGCTCCTTTTTGCAGTTCTTGCTCTTTGTGCAAGCAATGCCGCCGGTGTACCCGGCTGCGATTGCCCACATAGAACTATTCGGCTGAACGCGCCGGAATCATTAGAACTATTGGCCGCCGCTCATCGAATCCATATTCCTTAGCAGTTGCAGGATTCCAGGGCCAGCCGTCACGACCAACAGCGATGGCAGGCAGAAAAAGAAAATCGGAAAGACCAGCTTGACGCCCACTTTTCCCGCGCGTTCCTCGGCTTCCTGGCGACGGCGGATTCTCAGGTAGTCCGACTGAGTCCGCAACGCGTCGGCGACGCTGGTCCCGAAACGATCGGTCTGGACGAGAATGGCCACAATCTTCTTGAGTTCATCCTCGCCACTGCGGCGAGCGAAATTACGCAACGCCTCCGACCGGCCCTTTCCGGCCATGATTTCCATGGTGACGAGCGCCAGCTCCTCGCTCACCGCGGGATGAACATTCTTGAGCTCACGGCTCACATTGATCATGGCCTGATCCAGCCCGCATCCCGCCTCCGTACAGATGACCAATAGGTCCAAAACATCAGGAAGCGCCATACGGACTTGATTATTACGCCGCGTGATTAAGCGGCCAACCACGAATCCAGGCAAGAGAAAGCCTATTCCACAGCCCGCAACGGGCAGCACCAGACGCAGTATCGGATTGTCCATACGCCCGCGCACCGCCAGCGCAACAGTCAAGAGCAAGGCCGCAAGGACCAGTTTGGCTCCATAAACGATGCGAACCGCGTTCTTGTTACGAATGCCCGCTGCGATAAGCTCCTGCTCTTGCACCGACGTGTCTTGCGCGGATACCGGAAGCAGATTGCCAATCGGCTCAAGCCACCGGGCCATCACAGAGCCGCGTTCGGAGCGGCGCACTTGAGGCGCCCACGTAGACGGAGAGACTAACTGATCCAGCAGCTGGCCCGGCCGCACGTAGTAGTAATAACCGAACGTTATGATTGCGCCCGCAACCAGCACCAACACCACCGCGGCAAGAAAAATGAGCATTTGCTAGACCTTAATGTTAATGATCTTCTTTATGACGAGATATCCGACGATCTGACCGCCAATTGCGCCGTAGATCAATTTACGGCCAAACTCGTCAGCGGCCAGGTCGGCCAAATATGCCGGGGAAGTAACCATCATGATCAAGGTCACACCCACCGGCATCAGAACCAACACCATGCCGGTAATACGGCCGTGTGCGCTAACCGCTTTGACTGTGCCCTTCAGCCGGAAACGTTCGCGTATGATGGAAGCCAGTTTGCTGAGAATTTCACCCAGGTTCCCGCCAGTCTCCTGCTGCAGCAACACGGCCGAGACGAAGAAGCGGACATCCACCGTGGGCACCTGAATGAGGATCTTGTTCAATGCTACGTCTAAAGCGGACCCCAACTGCAGGTCATTCGAGACACGCTTGAACGCGGCGCCGAGCGGATCCGGGGAATCGGCCGCCAGCATCTCCAGCGCAATTGAAAAACCGTGTCCGGCCCGCATGGAGCGGGAAAGAAAGTCGAGCGCCTCGGGGAACTGCTTCTCAAACTCATCGATAGCCTTCCGGCGCTTGCGCAGGATCACAAGCAGCGGAATGGCGCCGCCTAGGGATCCCAGCACGACGGCGTTGAGTTGCGCGGAAATAAAGTGCAGCTTCAGACCCAGGAAAAAGGCGACGGCAAAAGTCAAACAGGAAAGAGAGATCAATTTACTGGCCGCAATGCTTTGGCCGGACTGCTGGATGATCAGGTTCAACTTTTCCATAAACCGAAAGCGGCTCAGTAGTTTCGCGAGGGCATCTTCGATATCTGCCGGCTTTAGAAACTGAGTTTCGCGCTGCCCGGCGGTGCGTGCTTCAGCGGTCCGCAGCATGCTTAGGATTTGCTGTTTCTGGCGCGACTTGAAATAAAAAAAGGCGCCCTTGACGCACAGTAAAATGACCGCGAATATGACCAGGAAAACAACGGCAATGGCGATGAACATAAATGCTTCTCGCTGCTCTAACGGACCTCAACTGGAGTTTGGAAAATGTGGGGCGCCAACTCGATTCCGGCGGCCTTTAGGCGCTCGGCGAACTTTGGCCGGACCCCGGAAGGTTTAAAGCGCCCCAGGACGCGGCCTTCCGCGCTGACTCCCGTTTTCTCAAACAAGAATATGTCCTGGGTAGTCACCAGTTCCCCCTCCATACCCAGGCATTCAGTAATATACGTTACTTTTCTGGTGCCATCACTTAAGCGCGAAATTTGCACAAACAGATCCACTGCCGAGGCGACCTGCTGACGAATCGAACGCACATTCAAGTTCGAACTGGCCATCCCGATCATGACCTCCAAGCGGCTGATAGCATCGCGCGGAGTGTTGGCATGGATCGTTGTGAGAGAGCCGTCATGGCCGGTGTTCATAGCCTGCAGCATGTCGAGCGCTTCTTCACCGCGCACCTCGCCGACGATTATGCGGTCGGGCCGCATACGTAGGGCGTTGATTAATAAATGCCGCTGGAGCACGGCCCCTTTACCTTCAATGTTGGCCGGGCGGGTTTCGAGCCGCGCAACGTGCGTCTGACGGAGCGCTAATTCAGCGGCATCCTCAATGGTGACAATGCGTTCATTGGCGGGGATGAATCCCGAAAGCATGTTCAGAAAGGTGGTTTTGCCGGCGCCGGTCCCCCCCGAAATAATGATATTCAAGCGTGCCCGGACGCAGGCCTTCATCAACTCCAACATGCTTTCCGTGAGCGATAGATTGCGCAGCAGATCGGCCGGCTGCAGCGGATGTCCGCCAAAGCGCCGAATGGAGAGTAGCGGCCCATCCACCGCGAGTGGCGGAATCACGGCGTTTACTCGAGAACCATCCGGCAGGCGCGCGTCCACCATGGGTGAAGACTCGTCGATGCGGCGGCCGACGCGGGAGACGACCCGCTCGATAATGCGCATCAGATGAGCGTCGTCTTTAAATTCGATGTTGGTTCTCTCGAGCTTGCCACCGCGTTCTACATAAATGAGCCGGGGCGTGGTGACCAGAATGTCGGATATGGAGTTATCCCGCAACAGCGGCTCGAGCGGACCCAGTCCAAAAACTTCGTCGAGCACTTCCTCGATGAGACGGTCTTTTTCGTTCAAACTGAGCGGCGTCTTCTCCTCGTTCACCAACTTCGCCACGGATGGCCTGATCTCCAGCCGGACCCGGTCTCCGGGCATGGCGTAAACAGCCTCGAGATTGATTCGGTCGAGTAATTTGCGATGGATGGAAAACTTCAGCTCCTGATATTGAAGCGCGGAGGCATCCCGGGCGTTCGTCACGGTAGCCGGATCGGGGGCCCGCGCATCGCCGCGCGGCGTATCGGTTGCAAGCATATGGTTTCCTTATCCGAAAAGCGCGAACTTTTTCTTTGCTTTTGCCGGCGGAAGGCCGGCGATCTTCGCGGCCAGAAGACCGAAACACTGCGCTAGCCGCGTATTCGAATTGAGAAGATTACCGCTCGCATACGAGTGATAGAGGCCCATGTAGTCGTTCGGAAGAGCGGCGTAAAGCGAGCGGCCTAGAATCTTTTCCAATTCCTGGGTGCTGACATCCATCGTTTTTGGCGTGCGGTTTAAGATCAGTTGAAGTTTTTCGCTCTGTGCGAATAGGCCGTGAATAATGGCTTTGAGCCCATGCAAGGCCGCTACTTCGAGGGTTGAGACCAGTAGGAGTTGATCCACCTCGTCGAGTACCGCGGTCGCAATCGAATTCAAGCTACGTCCTAGATCCAAAATGATCCAGTCATGCTGGGTGCGCATAAACTTCAGAATCTGGCGAAGCTGCTCTTCATCCGGATGCTCCCACCGGGAATAGGACGCGGGCGCGGGAATCACGAACAGATTGGGCCGGCTTTCCACAACCAGCGCTTTCCATAGACTTTCGTCGAGGCGGGTGATATTTTTTACCGCGTCCAGTATCGAATAGGAGCTGGGCGTCTTCATCAGAAACCCGAGCAAGCCGGACGTTAAGTCCAGATCGGCAAGCAAAACACTCTTTCCGGTTTGATTTTGCAGCTCGCCTGCCACGTGGCAGGCGAGCGTGGTGGCGCCGCAGCCTCCTTTAGCCGAAAGAAAGCCGATAACCTTGCCGCGGGTCGGGGGTATAGTTTCGGCTGACTCCGACGAGTTCAAGATTCCATTGAGCGCCAGCGGAAGGCTCTCGTCAAAGGGAAGGGATAAGAATTCGTTCGCGCCGGCGCGCATGACCGAAAGAATCACTTTCGGATCGTCGGAAGTGTGCAGGGCGATCACCTTCGCGCGCGGAGCGTGAATTCTGATCTGCCGTAGGGCGACTGCCAGATCGACCGGAACTGCGCCGACGTCCAGCAGCAGAACTTCAGGCTTCAAGCTACCGAGTTGTTCCAGCAAGCCGTCCCAATCGCGGTCACTCTGCTCAAAAGAAACGTGACCGCAAGAACTGCGGAGAGTATCCACCGCGCCCCGGCGCAAGCTTTCGTCCCGTATGTGCAAAAGTAAGTTAGCAACGCTCATAGCACCGGCTTAATGGTTCGGGTTACTGGGTTGACTGGCCGGCGCGGCGCTTCCCGGTAGCGGGAAGACCAAAGGCTGAGCCGGTGAGATGCCGTTGTAACCCGGCACGCTGTTATCGTTGGAAGGCGGTCCCTGCGGAGTGGTCCTCAACTCCTCAATCGGAAGAGTGTCACGTCTGTAAATGGCCGGAAGAGGAGCGGCCGCGCCGGATCCAGGATGACGCGGCGCCGTCATGGGGGCATCTTTCAGGAAGGGTAACGGCATCGGGATTTCCGGTGGCTTCATTCCGGCCTCGAGGGGTTGTACGATTTCAGGCGTGACCATAATCAGTAGCTCGGAGTTGCTCTTGCTTGCACTACGCGAGTTGAACAGTTTTCCAAAAAGTGGAATGCTGGACAGACCAGGCATGCGGGATAACTGCTCGGTTACCTGGTTGTTCAGCAGGCCGGCAATAACAAAACTCTGGCCGCTTTCGAGCTCTATTTCCGTTTGCACTTTGCGCGACGACAGGGCTGGAATGGTAAAGCCGCTCACGGTCAACCCGTCGGCATAATTGAGGGAACTCACTTCAGGATTTACATTCAACCGGATCGTTCCGCGGGGGGTTACCGTGGGAAGAAAATTCAGCCGGACACCGAACTCCTTAAACTGGATCGTGATCTGACCTACACCAGCACCGCCACCCTGGAGCGTCGGGAACGGGAATTCGCCGCCGGCCAGGAAGCTCGCGGGTCTTCCGCTAATCGTCAATAAGTTTGGTTCAGCCAGGATCTGTAGCACATTCTTCGTTGCGAGATCCTGTAACATCGTGCCCAAATTAATATCGGGACGGAAGTAGAAGACGTTGAGCAGGTTGGTGAGAGTGGCGGACAAAGCCGAGCCGGTGTCACTTAGGTTCGGGGGCGCTCCGAATTGACCGGTGGTGGAAGAGCCTACCCCCTTGGGATTGAGGCTGAAAAGATTGACGCCCATCTGATTTGCGGTGGAACGGTCAACATCCGCAAAACGGACTTTCAAAAGGATCTGCGGTTCGGCCGGCGGCGTGATCACGCGCAGCAAGTTGACCACTTTGCCAAGGGAGCTCACGATATTGACAGCACGATCGGCCGCGATGCCATCCTTAACCACGCCGTTCAGGAAAACCAGCCCTTCCTGTACGTTCATGGAAACATCCGGACCGGCCTCGCTGAGCAACTCGCCGCGAATGGCATCCAGCTTTACGGGATTCGGCAGCACATGAACTTCGAATAGCGCGCGCCCCCCTTTCTGGTCCCACACGATCAGCGTAGTGTCACCGGGCACTTTGCCGTGAATCACAACTTCGGTGGAACTCACGGCAATCGCCTCGGCAATGTCGGCGTTCGAAATCGAAAGCCGGCGGATACCGGCAGGTTGATCAAGCACGTGAGAGCCGTTGAGCGGCACTCCAAAGCTAGTTGCGGCGGCGGGGCCATCCGCCTCAGCAAGCGCCGGATAAGCATTAGCCAAAGGAACAGAAACCGCCTGAACAGGATTACTCGCCGGAACTCCGGAGAGCATCGGCGCTAGGATCGGTCCAGGTTGCGCGGACACCAGCATGCAGGCCAGCGCCGGGGCCAGAAATTTCGAGGGATTGGGTATCATTCGTTCTTTCTTTGTGCGACGGGGAACAGCTCTTCCGTTCTCTTTCCGCCCCGGAAAACTTCTATGCGGTCCATTACAGGCTCATGTTGCACAGGCAGCATAACTGCTTTTGCCTCTGGAGGTTGTCTAAAGACCTGGACCTCTACGCGGGGCGCGGTCTCGGAGACGCCAAACAGGCGCGCGATCGAAGTGCCCGGCGTAGGTCCCTATTTCGTGTCGAGAGGATTTCTGAGGACGAGCTGTATTTTGGCTTCACTGCTCGCCAAGTTGAGCATTTCCGCCTGCTCGGGAGTCACCAATAAATTGACTACCTGGGCAGATTCTGGCTTTCCGTCGGGGGTTTTTTCCAGCTTCTGTCCCGCCGACAGCACCTCGATATTCTGCAAAATAGTCCGGCAAAGCGTGCCGGTGCGCGATTCCGCGATGGGCACGTTGCCTGTCATTAGCACATCCACCCGCATCCCGGGCAGCACAAAGCCGGCGAGGCCCACAACTTCATTTACACGAATGGCTACCGCTCGCATACCCGTCGGGATGGTGGCTGCAAGACCAGCTCCGGCGCCTCTGGGAGCTAGCCGGCCGTTCAAGATCGGTTCGCTCTGATAGATATTCGCAATTACTCCGCGGCCTGCGATGTCGGTAATAGTTTTCGCCGCATCGGCGGGAATTGGGGCGCCCCAAGCCACCTCTTCCAAATCCCAATCGTGGATCAACACGCCGACCTGTAGATCATGTTTTGCTACTACCAACACCTTGGTGGCAACGGAACGGCCTTGCGATAGGACCCGCACCAGGACCAGTCGGTAGAGCACGTAGCTGGTTGCGCTAGCGACAACCAACGCGAATATCAGGACAGAGACCAGGCGTCTATTCATTTGAGTTCACATTGTTTTTTGAAAATTGGACTGCGCCCCAAAGAATTAAGATCGTTGTGGATCGAAGTGGAACGCGACTCCACCGCCTGGATGGCCAGCTTGAAACCCGAGTTCTCGGGTTTCAAGTGGATCACCCATCTCGGAAACGTTTAGGAAGCGCCCGAAGTGAAAGTTGTATTGATTGACGTCCAGATCTTGCTGATCGAGCCTTTGATGCCCGATAAGAGACCTACCGCCGCTAACGCGATGAACGCTAGCAGCAAGGAATACTCGACCATGTCTTGTCCATCCTCTTCGTTCCAGAACGCCTTAAGCATTGAATTGTTCATGAGCTTCTCCTTTCATAAAATGAATTTCAGAACCTGTGGCTGGCGACTCTACCCCAGCACCTGAAACCTGCTGCCGAGAGTCTGCTTGAAAAATCAGAACGCGCCCGTCATCGAAAAGCAGTTTCCAACCAGGGGCGGTTTTCAATATTGTGGACAAAGGTGCGTCCGGCTTGACGATCACCATGTCGACCGCAAAATGTCTCAACTGTTGGCTCCAGTCGAACTGCCCTTCTATGATGTGCAGAGTCGAAACTGCAAAGTCGGCGCCATAGAAATCACTTCTGCCATCCACAAATACTCGCCTGGATGGATAGAGCCGGTAAATTAAATAATCGCCCCATTGATCGGACGTAAAAATTCGTTTAGCCGAAGCGGATGCAATCACCGAAATGGCCTGATGAGGAAAGCTGTCGCGGTTAAACTCACCCTCGAATCCCTTTTGGCCGGATGCGAATAGAACCGCTATCGTCACCCCCGCCACGACGGAGATAAAATGAACGCGCGGTAGTTGTTCGAAGATATTACATTCGCTGCAGATTTCGCGCAGCGTAGTAAAAGAAGAGCCGAAGAGACGCGTCCTTGCGGAACGGGTGATGGCGTCTTGTAAAAGGCTGGCTACGGGAGGCGCCGCAACCATCAGGAAGAACGGTATATTCCGCGCGGATACCAGGGCTAAATGCCCCCAGCAAAGCATAAAAAGCGCCGGCGCCACTTTCCCGGATCGCAACGACCAAAGAACGGCACTACCGGCCGCCAGAAGCATCACCTCGAAGAAAATCGCCTGCCCGCCGTGGAAGCTGGTCGACTGAAATTCCTGGATGTTATCCAAAAGCTTCGAATTCGTCAGGTATTCCGCAATGTGCTGGTGCAGATGCCAGGTATAAGGATTGATGAAGCTGGCTGCCGCGCAGGCCGCGGCGCACAAAAGATAGGGCTTAGCCGGAACTAGCATGGCCTTAATCAATGCCGCTAAATTAGGCTTTTCCTCATCCAGGCCAACCCTGTGCCAGCACGTCGCGATCGCCGCACCCAGACCGGTAGTCAGCACTGCGGCAATACCTATAAAGAATGCGCCGTGAATATTGCTCCAAAGAACAGTCAAGAACGGCAGCCACAGTAATGCTTTCTTGTATCCCTCCTCGGCATCCCGCAGCAGGTGCAAAAAGACCAGGAAAAAGATCCAAGAAAACAGATGCGGCCGCGCCAACCAGTGGCCCGTCGTTCCGCAGACCGCGAACGCCGTAACGAAAAATCCCAGCACTTCATTGCCGCAAGCGCGCACAACCAGCCGGTACAGCAGCAGCGAACTCAGACACAGCAGGAGGACAGTAGTAAATCCAACTCCGCCCAAGCCCCAGAATTTATGAACCAGCGCAAACAGTACGTCCCATCCCCACTCCCAGGCGAACCAGGCCGCGTTTGGCTTCGTAAAGGAAAACAGATCCTGCGTCGGAACTGCCGCGTGCTGCAGAATCCACTCTCCGGTGCGGATATGCCATCCCGTGTCGCCGTCGGAGAAGAGGACTTTAGAGCCCTGCATTCTGGTGAACAAAAGCACCGCCGGCAGCAAGAAGGCAAAGTCGGCCAGGGACGGCATGAACCGCGTGGGCCATTTTACCGTCGCAGCGCCGATCGAAATCCAGTTTTGTGCCGTCGTTTGCATCACAAAGAGATACTAAGTGCCGCCTATGCCTTCTAATCGGTTGCTCATCTGGCTTTCATTAGCCGAACCACTTAGTACGGCGAGCAATTGAGGCTTGTGAGGTCCCTTGCCTACAGAAAAGGCGCTAAAGACAGGAACCCGAAAGAGCCGACTGCAATCACCGCGCCGTGCGGCAAACCGATCGCTCGCTCGTGGCGAAAGTCGAGAGTCTCATCCTTATGAAACGGTTGGCGCGCGTTCGCTAGCTCGAACACAATCGTGGAAAGGTTCGACAGAGTGGAAATGAGACGTCCCTTATAGACCACTAGCACCAGAGACACCAGTCCGCCTAGGATGGCAGTGACTAGGAAAATGATTAGCCATTGCCGTGGGCCCGCAATCGCGCCGATAGCGGCCATGAGTTTCACGTCGCCAGCGCCCATCCCGCGCACCACAAAGAGCGGGATATACACCAGCAGCGCAAGCCCCATCCCGAACAACGCCAATTGCAGGCCTTCGCCCCCCAGCAGGAAGCAGTTCAAGCCCACGCCCAAGATAACGCCGCTCAGGCTCAGCCAGTTCGGAATTTTGCGGATTTTCAGGTCATAGCCGGCGGCGGCCAGAACCATCACCACCAGGATCACCTGTAACAAAGGATGCACGCCAGAACTTATCGGCTTAGGGCAGCCTCTTCTTTATTTCCGATCTTCATTTTCTAACTACCGCCAACGCGGCGGAATTGCAGCTTGTCGCCAACTTGCGTGCCTGTGCGTGAAACCGTGCCCGCCTGCAACTCCAGGACCGATTCCGCCGAAAGACAAATGCCGATCCGGCGAGGCGCCAGATTCGTCAAGATCTTCTTTACCTGCAAGTCCCTGCCGATGAAAACCGCATCCAAGGGAATTTTCATGCCGAACGTGTGGACCGCTTCGCAGGGGGTGATCCACAAGCCATTCTCCGCGGACAGTTCCCCCACGCCCAGCAGGCCGCGGCGGCGTGCGGCGCTGGTTTGCGCAAGTTCGATGTGGGCGGCAATCGTCAGCCCGCGAGTCAGGTTGTCAACCGCGTAGATAACAATTGCCGCTCGATCTATCGACAAATCTCACCCGAAAATGGGTGCTTGCTCAAGCGCTAAAGTCTCAAAAGGAGTGTCCGGGCTGGTCAACCGGGATGCGTCATCTGCTCCGGTTTCATCCACTTGTCGAACTCCTCGGCCGTGAGAAAACCCAATTTCACCGCAGCCTCCCGCAAGCTGGAGCCTTCTACATGCGCGGTGTGCGCAATCTTTGCCGCCTTGTCATAGCCGACCACTGGATTCAAGGCTGTGACCAGCATCAGCGAATGTTTGACATAGTAGTTGATCTGCTTGTGATCAACCTCAATGCCGGCGGCGCAATGTTCGGTAAAGCTGCGGCACGCATCCGACAACAGACGCACTGAATGAAGAAAGTTGTGAATAATAACCGGTTTAAAGACGTTCAGCTCGAAATTGCCTTGGGAACCGGCAAACCCGATGGCGGCGTCATTTCCCATTACTTGCACCGCAACCATCGTGATGGCCTCGCATTGCGTGGGATTGACCTTACCGGGCATGATGGACGACCCGGGCTCGTTCTCCGGAATCGTGAGTTCGCCCAGGCCGCAGCGCGGACCGGAAGCAAGCCATCGCACATCGTTAGCGATTTTCATCAGTGAAGCAGCCAAAGTTTTCAGTGCCCCACTGGCCGCCACCAGTTCATCATGAGCCGAAAGCGCCGCGAACTTGTTGGGATGCGAACGGAAAGGCAGGCCGGTCAACTCCGCGATTTTAGCCGCGCCGAGAGTAGCGAATTCAACCGGCGCATTGAGCCCAGTGCCCACAGCGGTGCCGCCCAGCGCCAAATCAAACAGTCCGTCGAGCGAAGCATGCAAACGCACAAGATCGCGATCCAGCAAAGAGACCCATCCGGAAAACTCTTGTCCCACCGTAAGCGGCGTTGCGTCCTGCAAATGCGTGCGGCCGATTTTCACAACGCTCGCGAACGCAGCCGCTTTCTGGTCCAATGTGTCGCGGAGTTTGGTCACCGCCGGAATCAGCTTGCGAAAGACCTCGCCGGCCGCCGCAATGTGCATGGCAGTGGGAAAAGTATCGTTTGAGGATTGAGACTTATTGACATCATCATTGGGATGAATGGGTTTTTTGCTGCCCATCGTCCCCCCAGCCAATTCGATAGCACGGTTGGAAATAACCTCGTTGGCATTCATGTTGGTTTGGGTGCCGCTGCCGGTTTGCCAGATGCGAAGCGGGAAATGCTCATTCAGCTTGCCGGAGATGACTTCATCGGCTGCCTGCACAATTAGCCGGGTTTTTTCTTCGCTGAGCTTGTCCAAATCGCGATTGACCAGGGCGGCGGCCTTTTTGAGAATGCCGAAGGCTTGAATAAGCTCGGGCGGCATCTTATCTTCGCCAATATCGAAATGATGTAGGGAACGTTGGGTCTGGGCGCCCCAATAGCGGTCAGTGGGCACTTCCATGGCGCCCATGCTGTCTGATTCGGTTCGATGTGTAGCGGACATTCTCTCCTATTGTGTAACGCCCACACCGTTTCCGCGCCTATGGCAATCTACTCCGCGTGAATCACGCCCGGCTTGGGCTTGGCCCGCTTAAAGAACAGCACCAGCGGCACGCATGCAAAACACATCAGCGCCATGTAGCGAAAATCGTCAATATACGCCCATAGGCGGGCTTGCGACGTCAGCGTATGATTCAGGAGCGCGTAGGCGGTCTGGCGGGCGGCCACTGGATCGGCGGCATTAACGCGGGCGACCAGACTTTCGAGGATGGAAAGATGATGCTCCACCCTGGGGCTGCCGGCCGAGAGTGAATGCACAAGTTCGGTGCGGTGTAGTTGCTCATGGCGCGCCACGACGGTATTGACAATCGAAATGCCGATGCTGCCGCCCACGTTGCGCAACAAGTTATAAAGGCCGCTGGCATTTCCGATTTGCTCGTTCTTCAACGTGCCCATAGTCGTCGTGGAGAGCGGAACAAAAACCATGCCGGAGCCGAATCCGCTGAGGATAATCGCCCAAACGAGGGACCACTGTCCGATTTCCAGGTTGACCTGACCGAAAGCCAGGCTGCAAATGGCAAATAGCAGGAACCCGAAGGCAATCAGAATACGGTTGTCCATGCGCGCCGTGAGTAGGCCGATGATGGGCATGGCGCAAATCGCGCCCAAGCCACGCGGACTTACGGCCACGCCCGCGGCCAAAGCCGTATAACCCATCAACTCCTGATAGAAGAGCGGCATCAGGGTCACCAGACCGTAAATCGCCGCGCCGAAGAGGGTGATCAGCAGGCAGCCGATGGCAAAATTGCGATTTTTGAAGATGGCCAGATTCACGAGCGGCTTCTCCGCCTTCATCTGCCGAACCAGAAAGAGGACAAACGTTCCGATTCCGAAAACCGTCGCCCAGCGAATCCAATTGGCATCGAGCCAATCATCTTCCTGTCCTTTGTCCAGAACGATTTGCAGGGCGCCCAGCCAGCAGGCCAGCAGGCCCAAACCCCAGCCGTCAATGCGCCCGGGCTTAGCGTTCTTGATGTACGGTGGGTCCTCAATATATCGCATGATCATGAAGATCGCGAGCACGCCGATAGGAATGTTGATATAAAACGCCCACCGCCACGAGTAGTTGTCTGTCAGCCAGCCACCGAACGTGGGGCCCAGGACCGGCGCCACAACCACCCCGAGAGCAAACACCGCCATGGCCAGCCCACGCTTTGCCGGCGGGAAACTTTCGAGTAGAATAGCCTGGGAGAGAGGCTGCAAAGCCCCTCCGCCCGCCCCTTGCGCCGCCCTTGCCAGAAGCAGGATGCCCAGCGAGGGAGCCGCTCCGCACAGAAACGAAGACGCTGTAAAGATGACGATACAGGCAATGAGAAAGCGTTTGCGCCCGAAGCGCAGACCGAACCAGCTGCTAGCGGGAAGAACAACCGCGTTGGCAACCAGATAGCTGGTCAGCACCCAAGTGGCTTCATCATTCGTCGCGGAAACGCTGCCGGCGATATAAGGAAGCGCCACGGCCGCAATGGAAGTGTCGAGCACCTCCATGAACGTGGCCAACATTACAGAAACTGCAATGAGCCACGGATTTACCGCGGGCTTTGCCGGCGACTCGTTTTCTGCGCTCATTCCGTCTATTGTCTCGCGTGCTCTTGAATGGAACTTGTGCGGGCGCTTTTCGTATTCACAGTCACAGAATAGGACAACATCGACATGAAATCCCGGGTCATTTCTCTTGTGGCGATAGTATTGGCGCCTTGCCTCCTAAAAGCCGACGATTGGCACAAGCATTGGGTGGTCTCAGGCAAGCCTGAAGTCCACGTTCTCACAGGAGATGCATCGGTGCTCGTGGAGGCGGCCGGCGACGGCTCGGTGGACGCAAGGGTGACGACACGGGGCTGGGCAATCGGCGGGAGCTCTGGCGTGCAGGTGATCGAGCACCAGACTGGCAACCGGGTGGAAATCGAGGTGAAGGTGCCGGGCATGCGTTTCGACCTTGGTAACCACTCCGTCCGGCTCACGGTGCGAGTGCCGCGGGAGTTGGCTGGCGAAATACGGACCGGTGACGGTTCCATCGAACTGCGCGGCTTGCGCGGGCCGATACACGCGGTCACCGGGGACGGCAGCATCCGGGCCGATAATATGGATGGCGCGCTGACGGCGTATACCGGAGATGGCAGCGTGCATGTGCACGGACGTTTCGACAATCTGCAGATTCGCACAAGCGATGGCTCCGTGGAGGTGGATGTGCTGCCGGGTTCCCGGCTGGAATCGGCCTGGAGGGTGCAGACTGGGGATGGAAGCGTTCGGCTGACTGTTCCCCGCGACCTGGCGGCTGACTTGGAAATGAGAACAGGCGATGGCCACATTCAGGTAGATTTGCCCCTAACCGTCAGTGGCCGGCAGGATGGGCACCAGGTGCAAGGCAAGTTGAATGGCGGAGGACCAACGCTGCTGGTCCGCACCGGCGACGGGTCTATCAGCCTGGGCGCCACTTAAATGGAAGCGACAGATACGCTATAAACGCAGACATTGAACACGCAAGTGGGGGCCTGGAACCGCGGCGACATTCCGGCCTTGGTCCGTACCTATGCAAGGCAGAGAGCAACTGCTTGCCCGCTACAAAAGGATTCATCCGTCCAGCGAAGCAATGGGCAAGCTGACCTTCAGCAATTTGAACGTGCGGCCATTGGGCGGCGAGCGGCCGCCGTACCGGCGAATGGCGGCTTGATCGCTCCTCGGCCGGTGGGGGCCCGGCCGACGGCCTTTTCAGCCTGCTTTGGCAGGCAAAAAATGGAATTTGGCAAATTATTCTCGATCACACCAGCTGATTGCCCGCCGTACCAATCGAAACGTCACACGATCAAAACTAGGACGCATTGCTTGGAGTTTTGATCAAAGCCTTGTAACCTAACAAGTTGCTGGAGCGCCTAGATTATCAACGGCTTGTCTATCCAGCACAAAACGCTGGATATGCTGGTTGAGCAAGAACTGATCGAAAGGGCGCGCGGGGGCGATTCCGGAGCGTTCAATGACATAGTTCTGGCTTACCGGAAGCGTATTCTGGGTACAATCTCACGTTTGATCGGGCGCCCGGAAGATGTGGAAGATGTTGCGCAAGAGGTGTTTGTGCGTTTGTATTATTCACTGGATCAGTTGCGGACTGCACAGGTTTTTGAGCCCTGGCTTTACCGCCTGACAGTGAATGCATCGTACGATTACCTGCGGCGGGCAAAGCGGCGGAATGAGTCCCGGATGGCCGATTTAAGCGAGCAACAGGTGTTGATGGCCGATTCTCTTGCGGGCGGCAGGCAGCAAAGCGAAGAGCGTCAGAAGGGCCACGTTAGAGAGTTCATGGATACGTTGTTCCGCCATGTATCTGAAGAAGATAGGCTGCTATTGACTTTGAAAGAAGTGGAAGGCTTATCTTTAAAAGAACTGGAAAAGGTCTATAGTGTTAACGAGAATGCGCTGAAGGTGAGGCTTTTTCGGGCCCGGCAGCGGGTGCTGAAGGCGTACCGGGCCGCTCGGGCCGATGACCAGTTGTGAGCCGGTGCGTAGAACAGGTGAAAAATTGCTGAATAATCATTCACAGTCAGATGATCAACGGTTAGACGAATTCTTTAGGACCTACCGGGCTGCCTGTCCGGACATTGAGCCCAGCACGAATTTCATGCCGAATCTTTGGCATAGAATCGAAGCACGGCACAATTTTTGGTTTCTTTTTCAACGGTTTGCGCGACCGGCTTCGGCGGCTTGCGGGGCATTGTGTTTGCTGCTTTTGGCTCTAAACCTCTTTTCCTCGCAGCAATCCCTGGCCGAGAGCTATATGGATGCACTGATGGCCGACCATACCGCCGAAAAGACCTATTACACGGAAGCCCTCCTCACCTCGCCCGGCAGCGACGACGTTCCTGACGGTTTTCAGCTGAATTTTCAATGAATTTCCTATGAAGCGTAACCAATTGGCCGCCGGATCGCTTGCCGTTCTGCTATTTTCCAGTGGAGCGGCAGTGGGCGCGCTTGGCCATCGCTACTACTCGGAAGCCGTCGTGAGCGCCAAGAATTCCGATGATTTCCGCCATCGCTACGTGTCCGAGATGCAGTCAACATTGCAGTTGACCCCGGCGCAGATTGGCCAACTCGAGACAATTCTGGACGAAACCAAGGCCAAGTACAAGGCTGTCCGGGATAGCTACCGTCCGGAGATGGCGAGCATCAAGGCCGAGCAGATTGAACGCGTGAAGTCTATTCTGACTCCGCAGCAGGTTCCTGCCTATGAGCGCTTGGTGGCCGAGCGGGAAAAGCGTTCGCGGGCGCAGGAAGAACACGACCACCAGGAAGAAAAGCGCCGCGACCAAGAACGTAAAGCCAAAGCAGGTTCCTGATCCCTCCATTCCCTAGAATGGGGTATGTTTCTCCATCAGCGGTGGGCTGCCCGCTCCCTTGCCGCGCTTTTTGCCGGCCTGCTTCTCTTCAGTGCCCCAAGAGCGAGCGCGCAGCTTTCCAAACTCGACCAAACGCTTGAGCAGCTCGAAAGGGTCCGTTCTTTTTCAGGAATCGCCATTTCGCCCGACGGGAATTGGGTGGCTTGGGTGCGAGCTTCGCCGGACCGGAGCGGAAACAGCGAAATTTTTCTAAAGAGCCGAGTCCGCCTGTCGGCTCCGGCCGTTCGTATTTCAGCGGGAGATCGAACCCACGCATACGAGGAAAATGGAATCGCGTGGTCTCCCGACAGCACGCAATTCGCCTTCCTGTCCAACGCGGGTGCTAATCCACGGCAACCTGACCAGCAACAAGTCGTAATAGCGACCGCCTCCTCAGGCCCTTCGCGGCCCGTGCGCCGGCTTACAAGCTTGAAAGGATATGTGACCGACATTCGCTGGTCACCCACCGGCAAACAGATTGCCTTTTTGTACGCCGAAAATGGAGGCGGCGGCGGACCGCTGAATGCCGTGCCGGCGCAGACGGGAGCAATCGGCAGCGAACTGCACAATCAACAAATTTCCGTAATTGGGAACACCGGCGGCGAGGTGCATCGAGTTTCTTCGCCGGATTTGAACGTCTACGAATACGACTGGTCGCCCGAAGCGGATCGCTTCGCAGCCATTGCCGCGCCCGGTCCAGCCGACAACAACTGGTGGACGGCGCAGCTGTATGTCTTCAACGCTGGGTCCGGAGAAAAGCATCTGGCCTACAAACCTCCTGTGGATCGGCAGATTGCGATACCCCGCTGGTCTCCCGACGGCAAGCGTATCGGGTTTATTGGCGGACTGATGAGCGATGAAGGCTTCGTCGGCGGCGACATTTTCGTGACAGCCGCAGCCGGCGGCAACGAAGCGCGCAATTTGACGCCTGGCAGAGCAGCCTCGCCCAATGGATTCGTCTGGCAAAGCGACAGCCGGATCACGTTCACGGAAGCGGTCCAGGGCAGCGGCGCAATCGGCAGCTTGGATCTCGGCAGCGGCCAGGTGGAAATGCTTTGGAAGGGCAACCAGGCACTGCACGCGGATGGCAATTTTCCCAACCTTTCACTCGCCAAGGATGGCCGGATGAGCGCGGCGATTCGCACTTCCTGGGAGCAGGCTCCTGAGATTTGGACCGGCCCCTTGGGAGATTGGCAGCAGGTGACTCACGAGAATACCGCGCAAACCAAGCATTGGGGGAAATCGGAAAGCATCGTCTGGCAGAGCGATGATCCCCGCATCGGTGGTTCGCGCGTGCAAGGCTGGCTGCTCTACCCGGAACATTTCGACCCTTCCAAGCGCTATCCGATGATCGTCGAGATCCATGGAGGGCCTGCCGGCATGCGGTCCCCCGCTTGGCCCGGCGCGCACTTCGACATGTCGGTTATGGCCGGCATGGGCTACTTTGTGTTCCTGCCAAACGCCCGCGGCAGCCATGGCGGCGGCGAGGCATTCACAAAAGCAAACGTAAAAGACTTCGGCGGCGGGGATCTACGCGATGTGCTGGCTGGAGTGGACGCCGTACTCCGGCAGGCGCCCGTGGATGCGAACCGGATCGGCGTGACCGGCTGGAGCTACGGCGGCTTTATGACCATGTGGACGGTAACGCAGACCAACCGCTTCCGGGCAGCAGTTGCAGGCGCGGGCATTGCGAATTGGCAAAGCTACTACGGCGAAAACTCCATAGATGAATGGATGATTCCCTATTTCGGCGCTTCCGTCTACGACGATCCCGCCGTTTACGCCAAGAGCTCGCCGATTACCTTCATCAAACAGGTGAAGACGCCGACCCTGGTCGTGGTCGGTGAGCACGATGGCGAATGCCCTGCCCCGCAGTCGTTCGAATTCTGGCATGCGCTGAAAACCCTGGGCGTACCCACCGAACTGGTCGTTTACCCGGGAGAAGGACACTCGTTTCATGAGCCGAAAAACAGAGTGGACGTCCTGCGGCGCGCCGTGACCTGGTTTGATAAATATTTGGGTGACAGGTAGCCTGTTACTCGCCCGTCTTTATGCGAGCGGCGCGAATGCGCCTGTCACGGCTGATGACTGGCGCCTCGAAATAGACGGCAGTTGCCGCGACGATGCCTGCCCGTATGTAGCGAACATGCCGCGACCCGTCTTAAATGGAACACCAGACGATTGAGCTTCGAGTGAGAATGCACGATTCCAAATAGCTCGGAGCGAGCCACATCACGGATACAACGGCTTCTCGCCCGCAACCGCCAGCCGAATGCGATACACACCCGTGCTAGCGGTGATATAGAGCGTCTTGCCGTCGCCGCCCCATCCACAATTCGCTGCAGTCTCGGGCAGCTGCAGCGTCCCTAGATGCTTGCCGGAAGGTGAAAATATCCAAACGCCGCCGGGTCCGGTACCGTAAACGTTACCCAGCGAATCCACCTTCATTCCATCCGGCACATCCGGATTTTTCTCCGCGCTCACATCCGCAAACACGCGTCCGCCGGAAACGGAGCCGTCAGCAGCAACGTCGTAACGCATCCAGAATCGTTTCTCCGAATCGGCAACATAGAGGATTTTCCCATCCGGCGAAAAGGCGATACCATTCGGCCGCGGCAGATCTTTGATTGCCACCTGTAGCTTTCCGTTTGCATAGCGAAAGACGCCGTTGAAGCGCAGTTCTTTCGCCGGATCATCATCGTTCTTTGCCAAACCGTATGGCGGATCCGTAAAGTACAAAGCTCCGTCAGTTCGAAAAACCAGGTCATTCGGACTGTTGAAGCGTTTGCCTTCAAACTTGTCCAAATAGACGGTAGTGTGAAGATCTTTTCCCACGCGCACAATACGCCGGTTCGTGTGCTGGCAGAGCAGTGCGCTGCCATCCTTGTCAGCAGTCATCCCATTGGGCCCGATGAAGGCTCCGGAACGGCTCGATTCCCCGCCCGCATTCCGGATCAGGACCTCTACTTTGCCATCCGGTCCTAGGGAGCGGACCATGTTTCCAACTACGTCGCTGAACCACAGATTCCCATTCGGCCGCCACAACGGTCCTTCGGTAAATTGAAAGCCTCCGGCGACCTTTTCGATGCGTGCTTCTTTGGGAACAATGGCATCGAAAGCCGGGCTCAGGCGGACAATCATTCCGACTTCCGCCTGCGAGCCGGATAGGAGAAGCGCTCCCGCCGCAAAAACAGCCAGAATACTTTTCATAAGCTCACACCTCGTCGAACAACAGCACCGGATAGTTCTTGGTCGATTTCAGCGTTTTTTCGATCGTTGGCCATACTCTCTGGTGCTCTGGCGTGGCGACCCACTTCTGGCGCAGTTCCTCGTTTTCAAACACCAGCTCGAACCGGTAATTGATACTCGGGGCCGGACCTTGTATCACCTGTCTCAGCTTCAGCAGCTTGACGGAGATATAGCCCGGGTGCTTTTTTGCCTCGGGCAGAAAAATGCTGTGGAAATTATCGAGCATCTCCTTTTCCCGGTGTGGCTCCACCTCCATCTCGACAAAAAGCTGGATCGGCTTGGCCCGTCGGGCCGGTTGCGCCTCCGCCAGCCGTAATCCCGTCAGCGCACCCAACATCGCCTTCAGATGAGTTCGTCTCTTCATGCTTCTCCCCAAGAGCTCAAAATTCGATGTGGTCGCGTAGACGGTCAATCTTCTTCGCATCCACATCCGGCACTTTCTTCAAATCGTCGAACGTCTTAAAATCGCCGTTCTTCTCCCGGTACTGGACGATGGCTTCGCTTTCCTTACTGGTCAGCCCCACCTCCTCCAATTCCTTCGCTGCGGCGTGGTTCACATTGGCTGTCTTCGGCCCGAAATGAGTGGCGAGATAGTCGATAACCTCGTCTATCTCATCGTCCGTACCCATGGCGCCTCGCGAGACCATGACGTCTACCGTGTTCGCCCATCGGTTCCTTGTCTTTCGTATACCAGTGACCACCTCCAGCCCGTGGCAAGAGTTGCACATGCGCTTCATCACGTCTTTTCCGGGGCCGTCCGGCAAATCCTGCGCCGAAATTCCCGACCAGACGATAAAGAAGGTCGCCCCAAGCAAAAACATCCTCATAAGTCGTCATCACGGCAATTCGTACGCGAGCACGCTGTCCCCTTCGGCATAGTCGTGAGGGGCGCCGCGGGCCGCTGTCTCCGCATGGTACGAGATCTAGTATATTCATGTGGCAATTCAGGCGCAAACCTGTTGATAGAATCCGGTCTGCGATCCAGGCCAATCGCCCCAGGCCGATCGCCAAGGAGAAGAACCAATGAAGAAGAGTTGGTGGCTGGCTCTGATAGCCGTTGCCGCAATAGCAGCCCGCGAACCGCTGGCCCAGCGCATAGCCCACACTGATCCATCCAAGTATCGTTCTTTGAAGGCTGTTCATGACGGCGCCGGCCAAATGGCATTCTACGCACTCTTGGACGAACATGCTCTGGAGACCAATCTTCAATTCCTGCACCGGGGCGTGCTCTATCCGCACGGCGGGATTGGTCATCACTTCCACAATCAGTGCGAAGAGATGTTTGTCATTTTCGACGGCGAAGCGCAATTCACCATCGACGGGCGGACGTCTCTGCTCAAAGGCCCCGCCGGCGCCGTTTGCCGCATGGGCCATTCCCACGCCATCTACAACGCGTCCGATAAAAATGTGCAGTGGATGAACATCAACGTGACGGCACTGAAAGGAAGCTACGATGCCTTCGATCTAAGAGACACGCGGGTGGGCGCGCCGCTCGACCCGATCCCGGTGTTCATGACCATGCAATTAGATCGCGCCCTGCTTAAACCCATCACGGCGATGAACCAAGGCAAAGGAACCGTGCAATACCGCCGCGCATTGGGTCCCACGGTGTTCAACTCTCCCTGGGCCTATGTAGACCATCTGGTGCTACCGCCAAACGCTTCGGTTGGCCCCCACGTGCGGCGTGAGGTGGCGGAGTTCTACTACGTCATGAACGGCGAAGGAACAGTGACGGTCTCCACCGGGCGCGACGCCGCGGAAACAGCCCCAGTTAAGACTGGCGACGCCATCCCTCTGCAACTCGGCGAAATCAACTCGTTCAGCAATACAGGCAATGAACCGCTCGAATTTCTCATCATCGGCATTTCGCGCGATAGCAACAAGCATATCGATAACGTGGACGTCTCCATGCCCGCTGCAAGATAAATTTGAAGCTGAACATGTTCCAGCTTTGCGCTCTAGTGATTACCCGCGAAGTAGTCCGCTCTCTGCTGCGGCGTGACTTGCCGAACGTAATGATCGCCGCCGTATTCCTGGCTGCCGGCCTGGGAACGATGGTGCTGTATCGCCTGCGCGCGCAGAACCGCGATCGGGCGTTGCTGTGGTTTGGTATGTTCGCAACCCTTTATGGCTTGCGGCTATCGGCGGAGACCGATGCCGTGCCGGTCGCCGTGAATGTGCCGGAGCAGTTCTGGCGTTATCTGATTAGCGCCATAACATACACCATCTGCCTGCCAGTCATGCTTCTGCTGTGGGAAATTTTTCCTTCTTGGCGGGTGGTGTTGCGTTGGCTCCTGTGGGCGATGGCAGTATTCGCCGCGGCGGGACTGGTCTCCGATCTGGTAGAGCAGCGCCCGCGATCGCTGAACGTCATGAATAGTGTGATCGTGCTCCTGGCGTTGGCCGCATTTCTTGTCGCTTTATTCTGGCAGCGCGGCCGGACCAGAGACGTGCAAACGCTGCGCATCGGACTGCTAGCATTCAGTCTCACGGTGGCAATCAACAATC
>DATHIZ010000612.1:0-8798 GCA_035316385.1 Bryobacteraceae bacterium
TCTTCGATGTAGTTGCGCTGGAAGAGCAGCGACTCCATCGTGTAGTGGAACTTCGAATCTGACTTACGTTCCAAGTCACTCACGTTCTCTTTCGACTTACTGAGATCCCGTGCGATGTCGATAAAAGTCACAATGTCATGCTGCTTTTTAAAGATGTAGTTCTCATATCCGAGGTCTTCATGCGAGGACTTGATCACGAATATTTTCCACTTGCGCTGCGGCTGCCAGGGGCATTCCTTGCGCGCCACCATGCCGCCGTCCTGGCTCCTTGCCTCGAAAACTACATTGCCCGGAGAGGTTACATCCGGAACAAGAACCGGATGCGTCGACGTACCCGGACCGGCCTTGATCCTGGCAACAGGCCCAAGTTCGCCGGCATTGAGTGCTGTGATCGCAAGGTCGGCTACTTTGCCACCCTCGTTGTTCAGCGTCACGAGTGCGATCTGGCGCAGAGGCGTGCCGCGAGGAAACAAAACAGTGGGCTCGACTGAGGAAAAGTGAATTCCTCCGGTTTGGGCCACGCCGGCAGTGCAGAAGATCAGTGTGGTTAAAAGCAACGTACTCAGACTTCGTATGCAGCGGACCATATTTACAGACTCCAGACCAAAAGCGCAACCCAGGTCAGAATATAAATTTCAATGCAACCTGTGCGGTGCGATTTTCGTTCTTCTGCGCCGATACACCAAAGGCGGCGGTATTTAACGTTGTGCCTGGAGTTGCCCAGATCGGATGGTTAAAAACATTGAATGACTCGAAGCGAAACTGCGAACGCAAGCTCTCTCCTATTGGAATATTCTTGAACAGCGACGCATTCCAGACGTTGGTCTTCGTCCCGCGCAGATCCGGGGAAAACGGGCCGGTGTTACCAAAGGCGAACGATGCGGGTTGCGAGAAGACCGAGGTGTTGAACATCCGATTCGGTGTTTGCAAGTCTGGCGAGAGATAAGCCGATTGGCCGTTGTTGTTCGGCCGCTGGCCCGCGCCGGACTCAATCGTATTGGTAGGCAGCGCGATCGCTAGAGGCAACCCGCTCTGCACTTCCACAGTGCCATTGAGCTGCCAGCCACTAACTATCAGGTTGGCGGCGGTAGGCAGGGAGTTGGCGAACCGGCGACCCTTTCCAAATGGCAAATCCAAAACATAACCCGCTTTGAATGCCTTGGGGACGTCAATCGGAGACAGCGAACGTTCCGACCCAAGGTCGTAGGCATTCTGAATAGGCGACAAGCCATAGTATCGAATTCCAGTATTGCCAATGTTCTTGCTCCATGTGAATGAAGAGAAGACTGAGAAGCCCGTCGAAAAGCGATGCTCGGCTTTCAATTGGAGCGCATCGTATTTCATTTGCGCCGAGGAGGCCGTATTAAAAGTGACGTTTGTGAATTGTGGGAACGGCCGCAGCAACTGGCCTTGGCTGACGGTTGCGCCGGCAAGGCTGCCGGTGGCGATCAGACCAGCGAACGGATTTGGCCGCTGAACGTTCAAAGCAGTTCCTAAAGAGAGGTACTTCGGGTCGATCTGATTGCCGGAGATGGAGATCCACTGGTGGATGCCGCGCGAGCCTACATATCCAGCGTCAAACAGCCAGTTGCCGATCTGCCGCTGAACCGTGACGTTGAACTGCTGCGTATAGGGAATGACGATGTTCCGCATTTGCGTCGTCAGGGATTGGCCCAGCAGGGGGTTGGCCCCCTGAGAACTGCCGACCGCCGCCACAAAACCGTTGGGAAAAGGATTACTGATTGTTCCGCCGGGTGTGACGCCGCCGTCGATGGATCCCACGAAAGGCGTAGTCGCATCGAATCCGCTCGCCCCGAAATTGGACGCTCCGAAGCCGGTATTGAGGGAAGGCTGGTAGAGAATACCGTACGCGGCGTGGAACACGGTGCGGTCGTTCAGCGCATAGGAGAGGCCAATGCGCGGCCCGAAGTTATTTGTATCCAAGTTGTTCCGGTACCGCGATTTGATGTTGACGCCCATGAACTGCAGTCCACCACGCGCAGAGGCGAGACCAGTTGTAGCGTTGGATGCGACCGTTGGATCGAAGCTGCTGACGTGGTTGTAGCGCTCCGTATATGGCGTCTCCAGATCGTACCGGAGGCCGACGTTCAGGGTTAGGTTGCGGGTAATCCGCCAATCGTCCTGGATGTAACCCGCGATGTAGTGAAACTGAATGGCGATCGAGGTTGGCGCCGTGTAACTGCCGCTCGCCGGCAGGCCGAGCAGGAATGTGGCGAGAGACCATCCCGAGGTAGAGCCGGCCGTTGCGGAGTTCTGCTGTGTATAGCCAGGTCCAAAGCTGAACGACGGCGTAACATCGGTGCCTCCGAGGTCGGCGTATCGCAACAAGCGGTAGTCAACACCTGCCTTGATCGTGTGAGCACCTCGCAGCGAAGTTATGCTGCCCTGGAAAGAATGCGTCAAGTCGCCACGCCGGAGAAGATCTGCATTCGATGCTGTTCCCAATCCTTGGTAACCCGCGATCGTGATTGGCGGAAACATTTTGTAGTAGACAGAGTCAGCCAGGCTCTTTGGCATATTGAGACTAGTAAGGTCGAACCCGGAAGACTGCGGCAGGCGGCTCAACAACTGCCGGTTCATCGAATACCGCATGTCGAGGATGGTGCGAGGACCGAGGGTATTGGTGTAACCGAGGACAACGTTTTTCGGATAGACGAAGAGATCGGAGCCGCCGCCCCGCGCGGAATAAGCACCGGCTGGGTTGCCCGCTTTCAGACAGGTTGCGCAGGTTGGGCTGTCGCCAAAGAGGTTGGCGGCGCCACCGCCCTGGCCGCTTTGCGTATAGCGCGCGAACAGATGCTGGGTGTCGCTCAGGTTGTAGTCGCCTTTCAGCGTCCACATGTTTTGGACATTCTTGCCCGAGCCGGAAGCTATATAGTTGTTCGCGTTGGTAAGCGTATTGCCGGGCGCCGTATTGGGCGCCGGATAGTAGTTCATCAGCGCGGCGGCGGTGGGGTTGATGCGATACGCCGGAATGACATTGCCCGCAAACGGTGCGCGCTCCACTTGTCCGGGCTGATTGGGAACGGGCGTGGTGGCGAGCGGATCGTAGATGCGAATCAGCTGACCGCCCGCGGTGTAACGGCCGGAAAAATCACCGGAACGTTCGGCCGCGGTGGGGACAGTGAGAAGTTGGTTCACCGGCAGCACATTCCGATAGCCCTCGTAGTTATTAAAGAAGAAGAGCTTGTTGCGACCATCAAAAATCTTCGGCAGCCGAACCGGGCCGCCGATCGTGTAGCCGAAAGTCTGCGTGTTGCTGAATGGACGTTTTAACCCGCTGCGATTGTTCAACCAAGTCGAAGAGTTGAAGACGCTATTGCGCGCAAAGTCGTAAACCGTGCCGTGAAACGAGTTAGTGCCCGACTTGTAGACGGCATTCAATACCGCCCCTCCACTCCGCCCGAACTCAGCCGCCAGAGCGTTCGTCGAAAGCTTGAACTCTTGAATAGCGTCGATGGTCGGGATGATGGAAGCCGCGCCCATGTTCGCCGTCACTGCCGTCGCGCCATCCATCATCACTTCGTTAGTCCCAGGCATGCCTCCGTTTGACGACCAAAAGCCAAAACCGGCGGATCCGGAGTCACCAGGCGCACTTCCTGCCTGGAAGTTGTTTATGCCTGCGGCGAGTTCGGCAATTTGCAAGAAGTTACGATTCGAAGAAGGCATCTCGGTAACGCTCTTTGAATCGAAATCCTGGCTCCGGCTCGAGGATTGTGTTTCCAGCAGGGGAGTTTCGCCTTTAACGACGACCGTTTCACTGAGTGTTCCGGGTTCCAAGATGACCGGAATTTCCATCTTCTGGCTGATCTCAAGCTTTAGTCCAGAGCGTACGAACTTTTTGAAACCTTTCAATTCTGCTTCTATCTGATACGCTCCCGGATGCAGGAAGGGCACTTCGAAATGCCCATCGTCTCCCGAGGTGGTATTGCGCCGCAAGTTCGTTTCGGTCTCAATGATCGTCACGCTCACGCCCGGTGCACTTGCCCCACTACTGTCGAGAACGGTGCCTAGGATAGTGCCCGTAAATGTTTGACCAAAGCATAGTGTTCCAACCAGGAACAGCGAAAAAAGCGCGGCAAAAGCGCGGGGTTGCAGCATGGAAACCTCACAAATCGGATATGGAATGGGACGGCGAGAAAGTTAATCCTGAGCAATCCTAGCCGAAGATTTACCTCACTGTCAACAAGTTTTTTACACTTGGTTCATTCTGGCTCTTTTAGCGTTTCCTGGCTACAATAGCAGTGATCCATTGGTAAATCCTGGAGAACCGTGAAAAGATCCCAAATTACAGATAAGGTTAGAGAATGGATTCTCTCCGGGAAGCTGCCGAGAGGGATATTGCTCCCATCCGAGCGTTCTTTGGCCGGCGAACTGGGTGTTTCCCGCCCGACGCTCCGGCGCGCGCTTGAACCATTGGTTCAGGAAGGGCTCCTAGAGACGCAGGCTGGCCGGGGGACTCTGGTGCCAGACAATTCGCCGGGCGAAACAGTAAGAACGGACTGGAAGGTGCTGGCGGTCCTGCTTCCAGACATCGCCAACCGTTTTTTCAGTGAGGTAGCTGAGTCGATCGAATACACCGCTTTGCAGAGGGGCTATCAGATCCTGTTATGCAACTCCCGCCACCAATCAAATCTTGAAGAATTCCATATCCGCCAGATCGTGACGCACCGGGTCAAGGGCGTTATCCTGGCCCATGACCCCAACCAGGAAGTGCCACACTCCTTGAAGCTGTTGCGCGAGGCGGGAATTCCCGCCGTCCTCTTATTCAGCACCACGAGGGAGGCGGATTGCGATAGTGTCGTACTCGATGACCGTGCGGGCGTCGAGCAGGCGCTTCGTTACCTCTTCAGCCTGGGACATCGCAGAATTGCCTTCTGCCGTCCCCTTCTTGGCCCGCGCCCGCACCCACGTGAAATGCACTACCGGGATTTAATGAGTCATTTTGAACTGCCCACAAGCCAGTGCATCATCGACGTCGTTGGACGGTCAGATAATGAGATCCAGGCCAGCCTCCGCGTCCTTTTGTCACAGCCGGACGCTCCCACTGCCTGCCTGGCTGGTAATGACAACGTTGCCTTGATGCTCACGAAAAATCTTGCGGCGGCTAATGTTTCGGTTCCCGAGGCATTCTCGGTGGTGGGTTTCGACAACCTGCGTTTCGTCGAGCACCTTCCCGTGCCGCTCACTACGATCGACCAGCCCAAACAGGAGATGGGACGGCGCGCCGCCGAGATGCTCCTCGAACGTATCGACGGGCTCTCCGGCGCAGCTTTCCGTCAAGAAATCTTTACACCACATCTTGTGATTCGCGAATCGTGCTCGGTAGCTCCGGCTATCCAATTCGCTGGCATAGGTGCGCGGGGCCGTTAAAAATAGACCCGGTGACATCACAGGATATTGCCTGCTTTCAGGGCTGCTATCAGTTGCGCGCCGGACTCGGCGCCGCTCCGGAAGAAAATTCGCGGCTGACCGAGCGGAGCTGAAACTTCGGTCCACTTTCCTGCTGCAGCCGCAAAAGCAGTTCCGCTCCAAAGGTGAGTCCAGTTTCCCGCGGGGAGGTAGACGCGTACTTTCGTGGCTCCTTTATTTAATACTGGAGCAATCAGAAAATCAGAACCGAGCAGGAACTGATGGCGAAGATCCACTACATTCGGATCTTGCGGATAGTGCAGAAAGAGATGCCGCACAACCGGATAACCTACTCTAGCGGCCTCCTCCACGAGAGCTTTGCGGTAGGACGCTAATGATTTATAAATCCGAGCGAATCGAGCCAGATGAGCAAGGGTCTCTTGGTCCGTGTCGATCTGCGCGCTGATGGAAGGGATCAGCCCTTCGTGAGTGACCGGTTCGGTTCCCTCCTTGCGCGGCAACCATCACGCCTTGATGAACCCAATCGGGCATGACCCGCATGCGCCCGGCGTAGGAAGAGTATTCTTCGATCAAGTCCAGAGGCGTTCGCCCAAACAAGATGCGGCCCGTCATGCGGCTGGCAAACAAGGTAATCTGCACGCTATCGGCGGCACGCATGTCAAACGTACTGTATTCCTTGTTCTCGAGAAACAACGAGCGAAGCTGGCTTGTGATGTAGTGGGGCGCCGGCGCCTCCGTTAGATAGGGAGTTCCGCCTGCTCCGTCATATTTCAGATCAACCAACTGACTGATGACTGGTAAGCCCCGGCCTATTCCATGCTCCTGGACAAGGATCGGAAGTATATGCCCTTTTTGATTGAAGTAAGTCAACTGTTGACCGAAGCCGAAGAACGCCTCACCGGACGAAGACGCATAGTGAAGGACAATCCGATTCCAATCGTCGGCTTGAGGGCCGTCGATTTCGATTGCGAACTCCAGCTGGTTTTCGAGCAACGACCGGAAATGCAGACGGAACGTCTGGCTTGCTTGCGAACTGGATAAGGTACCGCTCAGGTCCAGAGCGGATGCATCGATCACTTCAGCGGAATTCAGCGCCTTAAACGTGAGCACGGCCGTGACATCGTCGCGGACGGTAAACGACCCAAGCGGATTGCCATGTTCCCGAAAGTTCGCTTTCCCCTGTTTGACCAGTAAAAATGGCTGTTGTAAATTCGTCTCCCAAAGGGATCGAGTGGGGTCGCCGCGGTGCCGCACTCGAATGGAACGCGTGGATAAGTCAAGCAGGAAACTGCCTACGCTGTAAGTAGCCGTTTGTTCCGTGAGCAAGCGCCCCGAACCCGCTCCGCCGTTCGATGGAACAGGCGCGTGATTACACCCGTAAGTCGGCGCGATCGCGGCAACGGCTATCGCACTGGTGATGCTCTTCACCAAATTACGCCTGGAGATCTCTACGCACATATTGTTAGTCGTCGCCGGAAGCAGCCGATATAGGAGGGCCAAGGAATTCGACATTCCAGTGAGCGCCGAACTTGTCTAGGATTGCCTTTTCCGGACGTCCGTTCGCCATGATGGAACCGAGTCCGGTGAAGAACTGTTCCACATCCATTCCCGGCAAAATCATCACGAGCTGACGCGGCATCAGAACGGTAAGGTCGAGCCCCATGGCGGGAATGCTCAACTGTGCTGCGTCCTGCATCGTGCAGCGAAAGAATTCAAAAGCCATTATGTTCCTTTCAACAAAGTTTGCCAATGTTGCCGCTTACGGGCTCTCCAGCGAGGTTTCGCACATAGGCGGGATACCGGGACGTGAAGCGGATTGCGGCAACCAGCGCGATGATGGTTACCCCCACGCCCACTTTTACGGGAAGAGCCGGAGGTGTAGCAGAACCAGATCCGCCGCGACCATAGCCACAAACGCAAGCGCCCACACTGCTGTAATCACGTAATTCGTCCGGATAAACCTGGGCTCGCTCCACATGTGGCTGGGCGTCTCCTCGCGGGCCAAAACGCTGCCGATTTCTAGCGCTTTGCCCGGCCTATGGCGAATCAGCCAGTCCCGCAAAACGATGAGCAAAGACACGAGGGCTCCGGCCACTAAGCCGGCGATCGGACCAGCCAGGCGCTCCAGAATCGCGAACACGATAAAGGGCGCGAATGCAATCAGAATATTCACTTTCTCTCCATTTCGGTATCCAAGTTGCTTTTTCACGACCGGATCCAGTTCCATTCTCAGCAAGCTCTTCTCGGGCGGCAATGGTTGTACGCTGACATTTACCTGATTTTCTATGCGCGTCCAAGCTATTGAAAAGCGCAGCTTGCCGTCTGGTCCATGCACGAGCGCTGTACATAGAGGTCTCCCCGCATGAAAGGAGCTCCGTCAGCTAAGGTCTTTCGCTTTGGTCCGTTCGAGTTTCGTCCGGATCGAGGCGAGCTTCGAGAGTCTGGAAGGCCGTTTACTTAGGGCGTTCGTGAGTAATGGAACATCATTTGCGCTTACCCTTTTTGCTCCGTTTCGGTATTGGACAGATGATGCATGGCTGGGGCTCACTCCGGAAGATATCCCGTTCGTTTCCCGCGAGATCAGCATCCAGCAGATATTCGCCTTGCACTGGTCGATGAAGTAGGATCACTTCATGGCAAGGTAAGTCGATGAACATTCTCGTTGTCAATCTTGTGTTCAGCACGTTTGTGTTCTGGGTCGCCGCCAGGATCTATGTCTTCCCGAAACTTCCAGAGCTGACACCGCGGGCCGTTCTAATGCCGATTCTGCTACTCCACTCGTTCCGGCATCTCGGATTGATGTTTTTGACGCCAGGAGCCACATACGCTGGACTCCCCCCGCAATTCGCCTACCCGGCGGCATTCGGAGACCTGCTGGCCGCCGTGCTGGCTATGGCCGCGCTTCTGCTTGTGGTGAAAAATGTACGCGGCAGCCGTCTGGTGGTATGGGTTTTCAACGTGGAAGGAACGGTAGACCTGATCGCAGCTATAACACTCGCTACAGTCTACGGGGCGCCAGCGCATATGGGCCCGGCTTACTGGATACCCGCGGTCTGGGTTCCTGCGTTATTGGTGACCCATTACATCACCTTTGTTGTACTTTGGCAGCACCGCCATTTCCGTTTGTGAGGCGGCGATTATTCGATTGGATAATTGAATGCGGTTTTTCGCCGCAGGGTGGGAGACACTTTCGGCGCAGGCTGCATGAACGAGGTTTAGTTTGGCGAAACTTTGGGGTGATTAGGCGGCCAGCTGCGTGGAGACCTCCTGGTCTTCGCTGCGGGTTTGGTGCGTTCGGGCGGTTTGGAAGCTGTTTTCCTTACATTCGAGATGGAGTTGGGCGCCGGTGGCGCGGGCTTCGTGGTAGTTGACGTCGGCTTCGCGGCAGAGCAGGTCGAGCTGGC
>DATHIZ010000613.1:0-9876 GCA_035316385.1 Bryobacteraceae bacterium
AGGCCCAGCGGTTTGTCGAGGTGCACGGAATCATTACCTCGCATTTCCGCCCCCGACGCCATCTGCTCTCCGCCGCTGATTATCGACAGCTCCGTAGTAAACGATTCCGGGTTTGGAGCTAGCCGCCCGCAATGGCCCCGATGATCAAAAATGGCTCTGCCGCAGTGACTACCGCCTCCGGTAGCGGTGTGTCGGGCGGCTGGTGAGACAGATCCTCCTGGCACGCAAAGAAACGGACGAACGGACGCCGCTGCCGCGTGACGTGGTCGCGAATTGTACCTCGCAGCATGGGGTAGCGGGCTTCCAATGCGTCGAGAACGGCGCACGGCGTGGGGCGCCCCTGCATTTCCAGCGTCACTTCGCCGCGGACGCCCGCTAGCGTCTGAAGATGTTGCGGCAGCAGCACGCGGATCATTGCAGGGTTTGCACCTCAACGGAAAGCACGGCCGGAAGGTCGCGGACGATAGGATTCCACGAGTCTCCGGCATCCGCCGAAACGTACACCTGGCCTCCGGTGGTTCCAAAATACACGCCGCACGAATCAAGGGAATCGACAGCCATGGCGTCGCGCAGCACGTTCACATAGCAATCACTTTGCGGCAGGCCTTTGGTGAGCGTCTCCCATTCGTCACCGCCGGTCCGGCTGCGGTAGACTCGCAGTTTTCCATCGAGCGGATAATGTTCGGAGTCGCTTTTGATCGGAACCACGTAGATGGTTTCGGGCTCATGGGCGTGAACGTCGATCGTAAAACCGAAGTCAGTGGGCAGATTTCCGCTGACCTCGCGCCAGGAGTCGCCAGCATCGTCGCTGCGCATCACATCCCAATGCTTCTGCATGAACAGCACGCCGGGACGCGATGGATGCATGGCAATGCGGTGAACGCAGTGGCCCACTTCCGCAGTAGGATCGGGAATGGTCTCAGAGATCAGTCCGCGGTTGATGGGCTGCCAAGTCTTGCCTCCATCGGTCGTGCGGAAAGCACCGGCGGCTGAGATGGCGATGAATATGCGCTCGGGATCGCTCGGATCGAGGACGATTGTATGCAGGCACAAGCCACCGGCGCCGGGCTGCCAGTTTGGCCCTGAACCGTGGCCGCGCAGTCCGGACAGTTCCTGCCATTTCTGTCCGCCATCGGTTGAGCGGAATAATGCGGCGTCCTCTACCCCGGCGTACACTGTATCCGGATCGGTAAGAGAAGGTTCCAGGTGCCAGACGCGCTTGAATTCCCAGGGGTGCGGCGTGCCGTCGTACCACTGGTGTGTCCCGGGGACGCCATCATACGCGAATTCATTTCCCGCGGGCTCCCAGGTCTTACCTCCGTCATTCGAGCGCTGAATCATTTGTCCGAACCAACCGCCGGATTGCGACGCATACAACCGGTTGGGATCGACGGGCGATCCTTTCAAGTGATAGATCTCCCAGCCCGCGAAATGTGGACCGGCGATATCCCACTGCTGCCGTTTTGCGTCCGAAGTCAGAACAAACGCACCCTTGTGCGTGCCAACCAGTACACGAACCCTGCTCATATCCCCCCTTTTGAGCTCTCCGGGGTTTGATTTTATCAGCGTTGCATCGAGCCGGATTGCTCCAGGAAGCGCCCGCCGTCCGGAGCCCCTTCAGGTGTCCCTATCAGTTGCCGCTCGGCTTCGGCCCAATCCTCGGCCTGAGAATGAGCCGGGCGGCCGCGATGTTCCCATATCCGATACGCCAGCGCGGCGATTTCCGCGTGGGATGGATTGTTCGCCCGCTCCGGGTTTTGTTGAGGGTCGCCGTCGGGATAATGCTCTGCATCCACAGCCGACGAGGTCTTCGATTTGCCGTCGTGGTCACTAAACTGTTGCATTGCGTCTCCGTCTTCTTTCACCAATTTAATTAGACGGTGGAGACCCGCCGCTGTTTCCGCTTATCAGTACTTTCGTTTTCAGACCTGCAATTGGCGCAGATAGAGAACACTGGACTTCATCGCGTCAAGGCTCAATTCCACGAAGTAGTTTTTGAGGCCGCCCACCTTCGCCGCGGTAAATATTTTCTTCCAATCCAGATCGCCTTGCCCCGCCGCGACTGTCTGGTTGGCCGCCGCCGACCAGTCCTGCAGGTGCATGGAAGTAAACCGGCCGGGATATTTTGTGAAATACTCTGCTGCGTCGTAGCCGCGGCTGATAGCGGAGCACTGAAACTGGAAGGTGATCAAGTTTGGATCGAGCAGGTCCAAGAGCAGATCATAGGTGCGCTTGCCATCCACCATAGTAAACTCGAAATCTTCGTTGTGCAGGCCCTGCCGAATACCGGCCTGCGCTGCCCGCTCGCCCATTTGGTTGAATTCGGAGGCCGCACGCTTCACATCGTCCAGGGTTGGATTCTGAGGGCCAGCGAGAGTTGGGACTATCACTTGAGTCAAGTTGACCTCGTTCGCCCAAGCAATTCTGCCGCTGAAATCGTCTCTCAGTTCTTGCATGCTGAAGTGCGCGCTCTCGCATTTCAGACCAACATCACCGAGGATGTTTTGGATCTCGGAGCCTTTATATTTGGCGAGGTTGCCGAAATTGTACTCGGCATAACCAACCGGCGAGCACAACTCAACCTCCTGAAATCCGGCGTCCGCCAACTCCTTCATCGTGCCCGGAAAATCTTTCTCGATCAACGTCCGGACGGTATATGTCTGGCAGCCAATGGGCATCCCAAGCGGATTCGGGCTTCTAGAAGTCAAAGGTATTCCTCTCCATTTCTCAATCAAGGTAATGTGCGCAGAGCGGCGGGCGCTAGTATCGCAAGAAGCTTTATGAAGTCAGCCACAGAAACCCAGCCACAGAAACTCAGCCGCAGCAACCTATGATAGCTAGGGAACATCCACGGGCGACTCGGTGGATTCATTCCCGGCTTCAAGCGTGCGATTCCGGAAACCGTGCGCCTCCGCAGCCTGCAGCGCGAGCCAAATCGCTCGGTACGATTGCGCCTCATCGTTCAGACTGCTGATTACCAGTTGAGGCCTTGCGAACTGATTTCGCTCCAATCTGCGTTCGATCGCGCGCACAAGCGCAGGATGACGTCCAACTCCGCCACTGAGCACTACCAGCGACAGATCTAATACGAGGCTTAGATTCGAAATGGCCATCGCTAACTGTTCCGGTCCGCTTGTTTCAACAAGGCGCAATGTTGTTTTGACTTTAAGTTACTAAACGCTCAGTTGGTGGCGCTCGGCTTGCCTGGCAAAGCAAAGGCGATGTATCCTCTGGGCTGTGCCGAACTGGCATCCGCGGCGGGTGCGCGTGCGCCGGGAGCGACGGTCGCATTGACGATCAGATATTGCCGCCCACCGGTCTCATACATGGCGGGAATTCCCTGAGACTGCCCCGGCAGCTTGGCAGTCCAAAGCACTTGCCCCGTCTCTTCATCGTAAGCCCGTATCTTCATGTCGCCGCCGGCCAGGAATATCAATCCCGTTGAGGTGGTGACCATGCCGACTCTGATGCCGATAGCGCCGGTACCATGAACGCCTTCCCGGAGTGCGCGCAGATCGTCACCCACGGGAACCTGCCACTTGATCGTCCCTTTGTTGAGATCATAGGCGGTCAGCGTTGTATAGGGAGGCTTGATAATGTTGCCCATGATGTTGTAGCCGGTGTAATACCGATTGGCAGGCACGTCCAGCCCTTCCGGATAAGGCGGCCCGCCCATGGAACCGTACGGACTGTTTCCACGCACTCCAGCGCCCGCGGCCGCCATTATCTTTCCGGCAGGAGTTCCTCCCGATGCTACAACCGGTCCACCCAACGGTGCATTTCCCGTCTGCGCGCCTGTGCCTCCGCGTCCAACTCCGGCGGCGGAAGGGTTCGTGAGATAAGCCAACAAGGCGTCCATGCCGGCTTCTTTGATATCCGCGCTGAACGCCGGCATGGGGCCTTTTCCGCCGCTCACCGTTGACCGGACTGTGTCGGCTCCGACTCGCATCGTGATGTCGATCAGCGATGGATAACTGCCGTTTCCGCGCAAATCCGCGCCGTGGCATCCCTGGCAATTCTGTTCGTAAATAGCTCTCCCCTGCACAGCCGACCCAACTGCTGCCCGAGCGCCGCCGCCCCGGCTGGGCATTTCCGAGGACATTTTCAATATGGCCGGTTCATTGACGCACATGACATAGACAGTGCCGTTGGTTGGGTTTGAGGCCGTAGTTCCCCAGTTGGACCCGCCCTGATTTCCAGGCATGTTCACGGTTTCCTTCATTGAAGGAGGAGTGTACATGCCTTCATTTCGGGCACTGTCCACCACTTGCCGCGAATGCGCGCGCTCTTCGGCAGTCAAGATGTATGGGTTGACATCATCCGCGACAAATTTCTGCACCGCGAAGGCAGGCGGGGCTGTAGGAAACGGCTGTGTCGGCCACGCTTGTTCACCCGGCATATCGCTCTTCGGCACCGGTCGTTCTTCGATCGGCCAAAGAGGTTTACCGGTCACGCGATCGAAAACGTAAAGGAAGCCCGTCTTGCCCGCCAGCGCGACAGCGTCCACTTTTTTCCCATCGTGCCGCACCGTTATCAACTGCGGCGCGGAGGTGTTGTCGTAATCCCACAAATCATGGTGAACGGTCTGGAAGTGCCACAATCTTTTCCCGGTACGAGCATCCAGAGCGAGCAGGCAATCCCCGAAGAGATTGATTCCGATTCGATCCGCTCCATAAAAGTCGTAAGTGGCCGAACCGGTGGGGAAATAAGCGATTCCCCGTGTCTCATCAACTGTGATTTCTCCCCACGTATTCGCCCCGCCGGCGTAGCGCCAAGCGTTTTTCGTCCATGTGTCGTAACCATACTCGCCCGGGTGAGGAATCGTATGAAACTGCCAAACCAGGGCGCCGGTAATTACGTCATAGGCGCGCAGATCCCCCGGGGGCGACAGGAACCCCTCGCCGGTCGCGGAACCCTCCAGGAGCAGGTTCTCGAAAATTTTCCCCGGATTATTCGATTGAATTCTGCCCAGCGGTCCTGAGGTTGGGTAACGCCCCAGACCCTCGTGCAGATTTACGATGCCCTCCGTTCCAAAGCTAAGTATTGACTTGCCCGTGTTTGCGTCAATCTCCTCGAGATATCCGTTCTTTTGGAAGATAAGCCGCCGGTCCTTGTGGTCTTTACTCTCCCAGTAGTTAATGCCGCGCGGCGCAATGCCTTGCAAGGCTTCATGTATCCAGATCTCCTTTCCGGTGGTCGCGTCCAGCGCCACCAGCGAGTTATTCCGGGCCAGCACATACATCACGTTGCCGACGATCAAAGGATTCCAGACGTAAGAGATTGTGTCGTTGCTCGGATACGACCAGGCGACATCGAGCTGGCCGACGTTCGCCTTCGTAATTTGGGTCAGCTCCACGTAGTGCGAGTTGTCCGGTCCACCGCCATTGTCGGTCCAAACTTTGTGATTCTGGGGCTGCTGCGCGCCAATGAACCGGGCACACAGGAGAACGCAAAGTACCTGTGAGAGAAGACGTCGAAAGGTGTCAGAAATTAACTTTGCCATAAGATACATGTCGAGCCGGCTGATTGGCGTAGGTTATTAAATATCCTTGAGTAATTCGTCGACAACCGATTGCACCGCGGCATACGGATCCGGGCCGTTATTCCTTCCGGTTTCTATCGAATACAGTCCCTTGTAGCCGACCTCCTTGGAGATTTTTACGGCATCCGCCTCGCTGTATCGCTCCGGCGCGTAGTGGGCATGACTGCTTCCTGAAGAAAGCGGATACATGGCCCGCAGCCCGGCGGCGCGCGCGGTATCGTCCGGGAAGTTGCCGATGTCGGGATTGGCGTAGATTCCGGCTGCCTTTATGACGTCGACCAAGACTTCCCAACCAACACCAGGATTGGCCGCCGGAGCTGGTGGAGAGGCGCCACCCGTGGCACCCACGGCCGCTGGACGCGCTGGTGGACGACCGCCGCCGCGGTTTTCCATCGTGACAAATACCTTTCTGGATTTTCCGTATTCGCCTATGGTCTTCAATGTGGCGGTTGCCGCATCCCGCACTTCGGGAGCAAGCGTGCCCTGGTTCAGCATGACGCGCGGGCAGCCCACTGCAACAGCATGCTCGATCCACTGCTTGGTCAAATCGATTGTTTCGAGACGCACATAGTGTTCCGGCGCGGAAATGTTCAGCGGTCCGAATTCCAGGCAGATCTGATTCATCTGCGATTTCGCCTGCTTCAATCGATCGCGCACTTCCTTGAGATAGGCCGACTCAGTGGACGCGAAATGGGAATGCTGGAATTCCACATGGTGGATGCCGAACCGGTCGGCGACCATCCGCGGAGCATCCAAAATATCGAGTGTCCGCGCGGGGTCGTCCGGGTGCGCTGGATTCTTCAAGACGCTGTTAAAACTCAGCGTCATGACGGCCATACGGTCCAATTTGGCTTGATCCGGGCGGTTCTCACCCCAAATCCTGCCGGCAACGCCAGTTGCAACCGCGGCGCCCACAATAAAATCACGGCGTCTCATGCTACTCACCTCCACCTCTCTTATTCGAAATGAAAACTTACGTTGGCGTATTATTTGCGGCCATGGCCGGTCAAACCTTCAGTTGGTGCAGATAGGGTACACTGGCTCTCATCGCATCCAGATTCATTTCCACGAAGTAGTTCTTGATACCGCCCACCTTCGCCGCGCTGAATATTTTCTTCCAGTCAAGGTCGCCCTGTCCCACCGGCACGATTTTCTGGGTTGCCGCCGACCAGTCCTGCACGTGCATGGAAACAAACCGGCCGGGATACTTTGTAAAGTACTCGGCGGCATCGAAGCCATGGTTGATCGTGGAGCATTGGAACTGAAACTTTACCAGCTTCGGATCCAGAAGCTCAAACAGCACATCATAAGTGCGCTTACCGTTAACGGACGAAAGCTCGAAACCCTCGTTGTGAAGGCCCTGCTGAATACCGGCCTTCGCAGACTGCTCGCCAAACTTGTTGTATTCGTCGGCCGCCCGCTTCACATCATCCATCGTTGGTTCCTTCGGACCTCCGAGGCTGGCCACCAGCATTTGTGTCAGTCCCACCTCTTTCGCCCAGGCGATGCTGCCGTCAAGATTCTCTCTGAGTTCCTTCATGCTGAAATGCGAACTTTCGCATTTCAGCCCTATGTCACCTAAGACCTTGCGCAGCTCTGGCCCCTTGTATTTGGCGATATCTCCAAAACCAGCCTTGGCGTAACCGGCCGGCGAGCACAATTCAATTCGCTGGAATCCGGCGTCCGCTAACTGCTTGATCGTGCCGGGGAAATCTTTCTCTATAAGTGTCCTGACAGGGTACGTCTGACAACCGATCGGCATCCCGAGCGGATCAGCGTCAAGTTCGGAGATCAGCGTCGACAGCCATCCGGCCATTCCCGCCGCTGCAGTAGTTCTGATGAGAGCTTGTCTTCTCGAAATCACAGGCGTCCTCTCCTTTTCCGTGCGCCGTCGCAGACCGCGTTTTGGTTAGAAATCAGCAGCGGCGACGGATGAGCGGAATTATGGCACAGGATGAACCAGCAACGCAAGAAAACTTTATAACTGAATTTTATTAAGAAAATGCGGACGGGTATTGACTCGAATTCAAAACGGTGTCACTATCTATCCCAACCCACCCGTACCTGAATAAGCCGACGAAGGCCTTCAAACATTCACATAAATGAAGAAAGGGGCGCTGCACTTATATGTGTCGCTTCAATGGAGCTTTCTGCCTTCTATTATTAGGGGCTTGCTCATCTAGCCTCCAAGCCCGACAGAGCACGAGTAACATGGCCGGTACAGTAACCGACCCGGCTGATGCCGTAGTGCCTAGAGCAGCGTTGATTGCCACTGAGTTGACAACTGGAAACGTCCATACGGTCAGCTCCGACGATTCGGGCCTCTTCCGCTTTAACGATCTGCCGCCGGGCCCATACACGCTGCGGGTGCAGGCGCCTGGTTTCAAGGCGCTGAATCTAAATGGCCTCGATCTGCCAGCCGGAGAGACGCGCGCGGTGGGGAAGCTTGTCCTGCAAATCGGCTCGCTTTCCGACAAAGTGGAGGTTACCGCCGAGTCTACTCCGGTGCAGACGGCTTCAAGCGAGCGCAGTACTTCCGTTCTGCCGCAACAGCTGCGCGACCTTTCGCTTAAAGGGCGCGATCCATTTGCATTTGTGCAACTACTGCCCGGCGTGGTCGATAGTAACGTCGGCCAGCGCGACGTGGAAAACGCGTATTCAATGGGCTATCTCTCCATTAACGGCAGTAACCCGCGCTCGGTAAACATGGCGATCGACGGCATGAGCTCCATGGATGGCGGCGGTAACTGGTCGGCCTTCGTATCGCCTAACATGGATGCTATTTCGGAAATGCGTATTCTTACGAACGGCTACTCCGCCGAATATGGGCGGCAGTCCGGCGGCACCATGAACGTTATCACCAAGGGAGGCGGCAAAGACTTTCACGGTTCGGCGCACTGGGATCATCGCCATGAAGACCTGAACGCCAACTCGTTCTTCAACAACCGCCAGAACATTCAGCGCGCCCTGTATCGCTTGTATGTTCAAAGAGTGTGGCAGATCAGCCGACGTAACGCAGATCTTGAAGATCGAATGTAGCTCTGGGTCGTCACACACTGCTGCCGAAGAACTCGGATGAATGCCTGGGCCAAACGAGCCCGTATCCGGCAAGCGCGAGTGTGCGGCGGACTTGAATCTAAGTGAGAGGGAATGAGCGGAATCTGGATTGGAATTGATGTTTGCAAGCGGCGTTTAGATGTGGCGATCCGGCCAGCGGAAGAGATGCTGAGCTTCGACAATGACGAAACGGGTATTAAGCGGCTGACGAAAATACTGCGAAAACATTCACCTCGGTTAATTGTGATGGAGGCAACCGGGGGGCATGAGTACGCTGTGGCGCACAGCCTGATGAAGGCAGGTCTACCGGTAGCAGTGGTCAACCCGCGCCAGGTACGTGACTTCGCACGGGCCGTCGGAAAATTGGCCAAGACAGATCCGATTGATGCGAAGATTCTTGCGCATTTCGGTGAGGCAATCCAGCCGCCCGTTCGGCCGATTGCAGATGAGCAACTGGAGGAGATCGGCCAGTTAGTAACGCGTCATCGGCAACTCATTGAGATGATCGTTGCGGAGCGAAATCGGCGCGCGTCTGTGCGCGGGATAGTACGGCGAGACGTAGACGCCTCTATTGATTTTTTGAAAGATCGTTTGGGCAAGATCGATGAACAAATCAAGGCGCTGATAGTCAAGCATCCGGAGTGGAAGGCAAAGGCGGCGCTATTGAACTCTGTTCCGGGAGTGGGGCCGGTGCTCATCAGTAGTATCGTAGCCGAGTTGCCGGAACTGGGACGCTTGAACCGAAAACAGGTGGCGGCTTTGGTCGGAGTAGCTCCGTTTAACAACGACAGTGGCCAGTCCAAAGGAAGACGACGGATCTGGGGTGGACGTTCTCACCTGCGCTCCCTGCTGTATATGAGCGTAGTGGCTGGTTTACGTTGCAACGCAACCATTCGGACCTTTTACAAGCATTTGCTGTTGGCCGGCAAGCCCAAAAAAGTGGCCCTGGTGGCCTGCATGAGAAAGTTGCTAGTCATCTTAAACGCCATGCTGCAATCTCAGCAGATGTGGCGTGCGGACGTTGCCGCCTCGAAGGTAGAGGATGCCGCTTTAAGCTAATGTTTTGATCCCACAGATGCACCGCATAGTGCGCAAATTGGAACCGGGGATACACAAGGGGGCAGTCGCCCTCTTGCGGGGGGAGCTGCGAAGCAGCGTGGGGGGAACGCGCCCGCCCCGGCTTGCCCCGGAGGGGAAACGGGAAAGGGGCGATCCAATTCCTCGCTGCCGCAGGCTAACATCACAGGTGGTCGATGCTGTCCCAAATCCCGCCAAAA
>DATHIZ010000614.1:0-3808 GCA_035316385.1 Bryobacteraceae bacterium
GAAGTTGAGGATCTGCGTGACGATATCGGCCGGCAGGAAAGAAAAGGTAGTTCCTGGAAACTCGCCCGGCAAGTGGGCGCGCAGCCCGCGGACGTAATCAGCTGTGGGATGATGATTTTCCTTCAAGGACACCATCATGTCCGCGTCGCCGGCCCCTATCGTACCGTTTACCATATGTTGTGTATTCAGTTGGCTGTAGGGCATGCCAATGTTGTCGATAATGGCGCCAAGTTCACCGGAAGGTATGGTTCTTCGGATCGATTTTTCAATTAGGTCGCAAAGCCGGGCCGTCTCCTCTATCCGAAGGCCACTCTTCGTCCGTACGTGCAGGATGAACTGCCCGCTGTCGGTATTCGGAAAGAAATCCTGGCCCAGGTATGGAATTAAGCTGAATAAACTGAGGCAGGCCAGCAAGCTAATGGGGATGAATACTTTGCGCAGGGCAACAACGCGTTCTAACAACACCTGGTACGCGTTCCGCGCGAGGTCGAAAACCCGTTCAAACCCGCGCTGAAAACGAACCAACGGATTGCGCGATCCGGAAAAATGAGCCTTCGCCTTCAATAGGTACATGGCCAGAGTAGGAACAAGCGTCCGGGAAAGAATGTACGAAGCAAGCATGGCGAAAACCACGGCTTCCGAAAGCGGGACGAACAGATAACGCGCTACGCCTCCCAGGAAAAACATGGGGAGAAACACAATGCAGATACAAAGCGTGGAGACTAGAGCAGGTACGGCGATCTGGCCCGCGCCCTCAACGATGGCGCTGTGCAAATCGTGTCCTTCTTCCAGATACCGTTCAATATTCTCGATCGTGACCGTGGCGTCGTCCACCAGCACTCCCACAGCCAACGCTAGTCCGCCAAGCGTCATGATGTTAATCGTCTGGCCAAGAAAGCCCAGCATGATCACTGAGGCAAGGATGGAGAGCGGAATGGAAATCGCGATGATCAAAGTGCTGCGCCAACTGCCCAGGAAAAGGAGGATCATTAATCCGGTGAGAGCGGCGGCAATGATTGCTTCGCGAATAACTCCGCTGACTGCTCCCCGTACGAAGACCGACTGATCGTCCAGCGGCTCTATCTTGAGCTGGGGCGGCAGCATCGTCGCAACGCGCGGCAGCAGTCTCCGTATGCCGGAAACTACATCAAGAGTCGACGCGGTTCCTGATTTGACGATGGTTACCAGAACGCCGCGGCGTCCGTCCTGCCGGACAATATTCGTCTGCGGTGCAAATCCGTCCGCCACCGATGCCACATCGCGCAGATAAATCGTCGTCCCATTCACGTGCTTTATGGGCAGTGAATTCAACTCGCTCACCTGGCGCGGGCTGGCATTGAGCCGAACGTCGTATTCCGTCTCGGCGATCTTTGCGGTGCCGGAAGGCAGCACTAGGTTTTGCAGCTTGACGGAATTCAGCAGATCCTGCGGCGAAAGACCCTTCGACTGCAGCAGGTTGGCGTTGACGTTGATCATTACCTGGCTTTGTTTTCCGCCGTATGGATAAGGCACCACCGCGCCGGGAATCGTGACGAGCTGCGGCCTCAGAAAATTAAGACTGAGATCATTGAGTTGATCTTCGGAAAGGCCCTTACCCGATAAGCCCAATTGAAGAATAGGAACGCTCGACGCGCTAAAGTTGATAATCTGCGGCGGCTGCAACCCCGGGGGCAACTGGCGCAGCAAGAACTGTGAAGCGGCAGTGACTTGTGCGTTCGCGGTATTCAGGCTGGCATTCGGCTGCAGAAACAGTTTAACCACGACCACACCGTTGTAGGTAGTGGATTCCATGTGTTCGATATTGTCGACCAGCGTTGTAAGCGATTTCTCATAGGGCGTCGTTAAGCGGCCTTCTAACTCCTCCGGGTTCAAGCCGGTATAAGTCCATGCGACCGAAACAACGGGTATGTCGATATTCGGAAAGATATCTGTAGGCGTTCGAAAAATCACGACTGGCGCCAGGATGAGAATGGCCAGCGCCAACACGATGAAAGTATAAGGGCGGCTGAGAGCGACTTTGATTATCCACATATTCGGCTTCTCTTACGCTCCCTCGCCGGTCTCATCACAGTGCTCCGCGATTCGGGCGAGCACGTCTTTCATGTAGGCCCGCGTTGTGACGAGCAGTGCACCTTCGGCGAGCATTTGCATCAGCGCACTCTCACCGCTTCGGTCAATGGAGAGCACATCTTCGAGATCCACGATGCACTTGCGTCCTTCACGCGCGCGTTTGGTTTCATTCCACTTCTCTTTCAGGTCATCGGCCCATTGGCCGGAAAGGCGACCCTGCAACACCCAACGCTGCTCAAACGGGGCATCGGTGATCATGGTTCTTAGCATTGGCAGCTCGCCATGAACAGTGCATTTCGTGCGCCAAAGGGCAGACCAACTCTAAGCGATTGAAGAGAAAGCGGTAAGAAAAAAACAGGAAAGAATAGCGGATGACGTGACAGCGTCACAAGCTGTCATGACACTGTCAAAAGTGACGGATGACAGTTCTCGGATTAATGCCAAGCCGCTTTAATTGCGCAATGAGTGTAGTCCGTTTCAAGCCTAGTCTCGCGGCGGCGCCGTCCGGCCCACCTACCCGCCCGCTCGTTTCCTGCAGCGCTCGGACAATTTGTTCGCGATCGGGCAACGGGGTGTTGTTTCTTCGCGCACCTGCGGGCGCTTTTTCGACGGTTTTAGCGTGGGGTACTGCGCGAATTCTTAAGTCCGCCGCTGGAACTCTCAATACCCCGTCAGCCGATAAAATCACCGCGCGTTCAATGACATTCTGCAGCTCCCGGACGTTACCCGGCCACTCGTAGCGTATCATCGCGTTCATCGTTTCCGAAGGAATGGTTTTGATAGCTTTCCGCATACGCCGGCTGAATTGCTCGGCGAAATGCTGCACCAACAGCGGAACATCTTCCGGCCGCTCGCGCAGAGCCGGTACTCGGATGGGAATCACGTTCAAGCGGTAGAACAGATCGGATCGAAACGTCTGCTCTTCCACCATCTTTGTCAGGTCCCGGTTGGTGGCGGCAATTAGGCGAGCATCGGTGCGCAGCGTGCGTGAGCTTCCAAGGCGCTCGAACTCGCGTTCTTGCAAAACTCTCAGTAGCTTCGGTTGCAATTCCAACGGGATCTCTCCGATCTCATCCAGAAAGACAGTGCCGCGGTTGGCCAGTTCGAATCGTCCAATGCGCTGTGCGATGGCTCCGGTGAACGCTCCCTTTTCGTGGCCGAAAAGCTCGCTTTCTAGAAGCCCGGTGGGAATTGACGCACAGTTCAGTTTCACGAAAGCATTAGCGCGCCGTGAACTTAGGTTATGGATCGCTCGTGCAATGAGTTCCTTCCCCGTACCTGTCTCCCCGTTGATTAGGACAGTTGAGTCGGTAGGCGCCACAGTCTCCACTTGTCTCAAAATCTGGCGCAGCTCATTGCTTCGTCCGACGATCTCTTCGAACATGGATGTCTCATCGATCTCCTGCCGCAGGGCAATGTTCTCCTGATACAACTGATCTTTGAGCGTTCGGATCTCATCCAGCGCGCTTTCGAGCGCCGCTCGTGAATGAACCTGCTCGGTGATGTCCATGTGCGTACCGACAAACTCCACCAGGTTTCCCGAAGCGTCTATCACCGGATGGCCCAGCACGTGTATATGTCGAATGGTCCCATCGTCAAGAACTATGCGGTAATCCCTTTCGAAATCGCTCCTCTCGTCGATGGCGGTGCGTATGGTCTCTTCTACTGAACGTCGATCGTCCCGGTGTATGCGCGTAAGAATTGTTTCGAGCGTGGGCTTTGTCCGAACCGGATCCAG
>DATHIZ010000615.1:0-3231 GCA_035316385.1 Bryobacteraceae bacterium
CGTCCCGAGGTTGGCCCACCGATCCCGGGTTGATCATGTAGAGCGTATCGGGGTCAAGTTCGATGGTGTAGCCGTCCTCGTCTTTGCGGACCGGCGCTAGTACTCCTATCTTGCCGCGCTTTGAGAAGAAGCCGCCCTGGAGATGAGTATGGCCAAAGAAGGCCAAATGAAGATCAAAGCGTGCGAAGGAGGGCGCAGCTTCCTGCGCGCTCGCAACATATTCATCCTCGTCGGCCAAAGAGCCATGCCAGATGTGGAAATGGCGGGTATGGGCGGGACCCGCCGGTAACTTGCGCAGGTAAGCAAGGTGAGTGGATTCCATATTCCGCATGGTCCAACGGGCGGCGGTTTGGGCGACGTCGTTGAACCATTCGAGAGTTTCAATTCCGGCGATGATCTTGTCGTGGTTGCCGCGAATGGTGAGAGTAGAGTTCGCTTCCGTCCATTCGACAACGCGATCCGGGTTGGGGTTATAGCCCACCAGATCACCACAGCAGACAACTTGTTGATATTTGCCTTCGGCGGCGGCCAGCACGGCTTCCAGCGCGTGCCAGTTGGCGTGCAGGTCACTGAGTATCAGGAATCGCACAGGCGTATGAGGGTAATTTCAGGCGGTGCTCCCAGGCGTACCGGGACGCCGATGGTCCCCAGGCCGGAATTGACATACAGCGAGGACTCCGCCAGTTTATAAAAACCCTTGGTGTACGGCGTTACCAAATCCGCTATGTTGAGGTTCTCGCCTGCCAGGGCAATGTTGATTTGTCCGCCATGCGTGTGCCCGGCGAGCGTGAGCTGGAAACCCTGACGGGCTGCTATGGGAAAAACAGCGGGATTGTGTGAAAGCAACAGATTAAACAGGTCCGGAGATACTAATTCATTAATGTGCTGCAGGTAGGGCATGCGGGCGCGCTGGTGATCGACGCCCACCAGGTTGAGCTTGCTTTGCCCGAAGCCGAGTTGGACGGCTTCCTGCCGCAGAAAATGGATGCCGGCCTGCAATGCTCGCTTCGTAGTGTCGTCTTCAATCTTCTGGTGCTGCTCATGATTGCCTAAGCAGCCCCAGATGCCGGATGCCGAACGTAAGCGCTTGAGTTCCAGCAGGCAGCTATCGAGCGGATCGAATTTAGTGGTGATGAGATCTCCAGTGACGAAAGCAAGATCGGCGCGCAGGCCGTTGCAGGCATCCACTACGCGCCGCAAGTCGGCCGCGGAGAAGTAGTCGCCGATATGGATGTCGCTAATTTGCAGCAAGCGCAATCCACGCAGATCTTTGGGCAGATTGGGAAACTTCAGGTCCATTTCCTGAACCTGGAAATCCTTGCGGATGATGATGCCGGCGCTCAGTGCCGCGATGGGCGCGGCGCAGAGAACGCTGGCGGAAGCAGTTAATAAGGCGCGCCGTTCCGGTTGAAAATTCCTGGAGGGAAAGCGGCGGAGCGTCCATAACACAAAGGCGGGCATGACCAGTGCCCAGCACCAAAGAACGACGAATCCAGCGAGAAAAACGCCACTGTAACCATCGGGTAACAGCTGCGTAATGGGCCGAAAGCGGGTAAGGATGGAAACCAAGACAGGCACAGCAGCGAGGAGCCCATTCGTCCGGTTCCGCAAGCCCAAGCGGCGGCCGAGATAGAGCTGCGACAGAACGCCGAGAGCCAGAAAAATCAATCCTGGAAGTTCGCGCAGGAATACGCTTTCGACACCCAAGTCTCAATTGTACTGACAGCATTTTATTGGCTGGAGGGCCGTCCAGTTTACAATGCAAACTAATGTCATTAGTCGTTATAGGATCTGTAGCGTATGACGCAATCGAAACGCCATACGGGAAACGGGAACGCACACTGGGCGGTTCCTGCACTTATATTGCGCTGAGCGCGAGCTACTTCTCGCCGACATCGATTGTCGCGGTGGTGGGCGAAGACTTTGCAGCCGAAGACCGTGCGCTGCTGGCCAGCAAGGGCGTTGGTCTGGAGGGATTGGAGCAGGTCCCGGGAAAGACTTTCTTCTGGTCAGGCGTGTATTCGGCAGACATGAATGACCGGACCACCTTGCAGACGGACCTGAACGTTTTCGCCGATTTTCAGCCGAAGCTTCCGGTGGCTTATGCCAGTTTGCCGTATCTTTTGTTGGGAAATATCCAACCTGCGCTACAGCGCCAAGTGCATCAGCAGATGCCTGGGGCGTCTTTCGTCGGCGGGGATACGATGAATTTGTGGATCAATCACAACCGTGAAGAATTGATCGAAACGATTCGCCATTGGGATTTTCTGCTGATCAACGATGGTGAAGCCCGGCTGCTTGTGCGTGAGAATAATTTGCGCAAAGCGGCGCAGAAGATTCTGGAGTTAGGCCCGAAGACGCTGATCATTAAGCGCGGAGAATACGGCGCCATGCTCTTCCGCGAAGACAGCCTATTCCTGCTACCGGGTTATCTGCTGGAAGACGTTTTCGACCCGACCGGCGCCGGGGATTGTTTTGCAGGAGGATTTTCCGGCTACCTGGCGGAGCAGGGATTCGATCCCCGGAAATCGGATTTTAATGTCAAGGAGCTACATCGTGCGGTGATTTACGGCTCGGTGATGGGAAGTTTTTGTTGCGAAGAGTTTGGGGTGGAGCGCTTCCACACGCTTTCGCGCAAGGAAATCGATCAGCGTTTTGAAGAATTCCGCCGATTCACCGCGTTCTAAGCGGCTGAACGCCATTATTGAGACTGCCATAGTCGTAGCTTTGCTGTGCGGCCTTGTTGGCGGCGCGGCGTGGTATTTTTTCGAGCGCGGGTACATTCTTTACTGGGGGGATGCTCAGGCCCACCTGAACATCAGCCGTCAACTGGTGGACTCGCGCGTTAGCGGATACGAACGGCTCGGCAACGTTTGGCTGCCGGTGCTGCATCTGATTTGCACACCATTCGTGGGAAACAACCGGCTCTGGAGCAGCGGCTTGGCCGGAACCATCCCGGTAGCGATTTGCTTTGTAATGGCGGGAGCATTTTTCTATCTGACGGCGCGCGAGGCATATCGTAGCCGGATCTGCGCGGCGATTGTACTAGCTTGCTTCGCGCTCAACCCGAATGTGCTGTATCTGGCATCCATTCCAATGACGGAAATCGTTTTTCTAGCGGGTTTGGCGGCGCTGCTTTTTGCCATACTGCGCTTTCGCGCCACACAGAAAAGCGGATATCTTCTGTTGGGTGTAATCGCTTCGTGGTGGATGTGCCTGACCCGCTATGAC
>DATHIZ010000616.1:0-5717 GCA_035316385.1 Bryobacteraceae bacterium
CCACCTTGGTAGCGCCGCGCGCCAGCTTGTCGGGAGCATAACCGGTAATCGCGAAATCGAGCCGGACGCCGACGGCCAGAAGAAAGTCGCAATTCTGCAAAGCAAAATTTGCGCCGCGCGCCGCCACGGAACCGGGGCGGCCCACGTATAACGGATCGTCACTGGCAATGAGATCGGCCGCGCACCAGGTGGCAACTACCGGCACTTTCAAAAGCCGTTTGAGTTCGGCGAATTCGCTTTCCGCCCGCGCTAAACGGATCCCGTTGCCGGCGAAGAGAAGCGGACGTTCGACGCGGTTCAGCGCTTCTATGACTTCTCGCACGAGATGCGAAAGATTTTCCTGCTCCGGACGCGCCGTTGGTTCCGCAGCCGGATCAAACCCCGGCAGCGTTTCCACGTCGACCGGCGAGGCTTGCACATCGAGCGGTATATCAATCCATACCGGCCCTGGACGCCCGGTGGTGGCAAGATGAACGGCCTTCTCCATGTGATACCGGATAGTGCGCGGGTCGAGCACCGTGACGGCGTATTTCGTTATCGGCTTGACGATGGAAACAATATCGACTTCCTGCACGCCCAACTGGCGCATGCCCAGCGGATGACCCTCGGCGTCGAACATACGGTCAGGACGTTTTACCTGACCGGAGACAAACAGCGTCGGCGTGGAATCGAGCCACGCGCCCGCTACTCCCGTCACTGTGTTGGTGCCGCCGGGCCCAGTGGTGACCAGCGCGACGCCCAGGCGGTTTGTGGCCTTGCCGTAGTTCTCCGCGGCAATCGCGCTGGCCTGTTCATGCGAATTGCAAACCGGCTCGATTCGTTCGCACCGGGAGAGCGATTCGTTCAGGTGCATGGCGCCGCCGCCGGTGACCAGGAAAATGTGTTTAACGCCTTGATCCGCAATGAATTGGATCACAAAATCGGAGAGCTTGGGCATGAGTTAAGCGGAGTTCGATTCCAGTTTGGGGGTGTGTTTTGAGGTGTTCTCGGCCAGCAGAAAGTCAACCAGTTCCCGCACTGCGCCGTGGCCGCCATTCTTCGTCGAAAGGAAAGCGACGGAGTTGAGTACAGCCGGGCGCGCATCGGCTGGAGCGGCCGTGAATCCAGCCAGCCGCATGGCTCCGAGATCATTCACGTCGTCGCCCATGAAGCAGATTTCCTCTAGAGCAACGTCGGCCTGGGCGGCAAATCGCCCGAGCGCAGCTGCCTTGTCTTTACAGTTCTTCTCCACGTGGACGATACCCATTTTCGCAGCGAAGCGATCCACCAGCGGACTGTCTTCGCCAGAGATGAGGGCGACGATCATTCCGGCTTTTCGCGCCAGCGATACGCCCATGATATCGGCAAAGGAAAAGCGCTTCCATTCCTCACCGTTGGGCCCCCACCAGACGCCGCCGTCGGTCAGCACGCCATCCACGTCGAGAACCAGGGCTTTGATTTCGGTCAAGAGGACGCCGGTCATGCGCCGACTGCGAACGCACCCACGCGGCGCAATTTCTTGATGATGGGAATTTCACGCTCGTACACGCGCTTGACGCCATCGCCCATGGACTGCTCGATCAACCGGATGTCACGCACCAGGCGCGAAATACCGTTCGGTTCGAGCGAAGCGGCTTGATCGCTGCCCCACATCGCGCGATCCATAGTGATGTGGCGCTCCACGCAGCAGCTTCCCAAAACCACCGCCGCGACGCTGGTGGGAATGCCCGTTTCATGGCCCGAATAACCCACCGGTATTCCGTAGCGCTCACGCAAAACCGGGATGGCGCGAAGATTCAGCTCGTCGTAGCTGGCCGGATAGGTGCTGCACGTGTGCATCAGAATCAGATCGTGGCCGCCCAAAACTTCCACGGCGTGGTCCACTTCCTCAAGCGTGCTCATGCCGGTGGAAACGATCAATGGTTTCCCTGTGGCGCGAGTGTGGCGCAAGAGGTTGTCGTCGGTCAAGGACGCCGAAGCAACCTTGAAGCAGGGCAGGTCGAAACGGTTCATCAGATCGACCGATTCCTCATCCCAGCACGACACCAGCCAGGGAATCTTCACCGCTTTGCAATAGGCGTCGATCTCCTGGTAGTCGTCAATACCGAACTCCAGCGCGCGTTTCAGATCACCGTTGGTGGCGCCAAATGGATTTTCGCGGGGCTTAGCAAGTTCCTCGGCCGAATAAACCACTTCCACTGTCCGCTTCTGAAACTTGACCGCATCGCATCCGGCCGCAACAGCAACGCTGATCAGCCGCTTGGCAAGATCGATATTGCCGTTGTGATTAATGCCGATCTCAGCTATGACAAAGCAGGGCTGGCCGTCGCCAACCTCTCTGCTGCCGATTTTGACCGTTTGCTTCTCTTGAGAAATTGACAAAACTCTCCTTTCGTCCTTTTGCAGGCCGCAATATGCAGTATCTCGCGATTGAGTGAAAATCTGAAGACGAAAACCGGCGACGGTACTATCGCCGCCCGTAAATCTTTGGTCAGTTGTAGGATACAGACATGGCCACGCAGATCGCCTCGGAAACCAGCCCCGTCAGCTTTTCACGCGAATATAAGTCAAAGCTACTAGAAGCACTGGACACGGTGGATTTGGAGGAAGTAGGCCGGGCGATTGCATTATTGAAGCAAGCCCGTACTGCAAACAAACATGTTTTTGTTTGCGGAAACGGCGGCAGCGCTTCCACGGCATCGCACTTCGTTTGCGACATGGTGAAAGGCGCCAGCTTCGAGCGCGATTCGAAGTTCCGGATTATGGCGCTTACCGATTCCATGGCGACCATCACTGCCTATTCCAACGACGTGGGGTATGACTGCGTCTTTGCGGAGCAACTGAAGAACTTCGCTCAGCCGGGCGACGTGTTCATGGCCATCAGCGGATCTGGAAATTCGCCTAATGTCGTTCGGGCGATGGAATATGCCACCTCGGCGGGCTGTGAAACGATCGCGCTGACAGGCCGGGACGGAGGCGCACTAGGGCCGCTGGCGAAGGTTCAGATTCGAGTGGCGGAGCCGCATATGGGGCGCATCGAAGACGGACATCTGGTGGTCTGCCACATGCTTTGTTATTACTTCATGGAAACCTGAAGCTTGGCCCAATGCCGTTTACTTAGGGCGGCGTTCGCGAGTAATGGAACATCGTGGGCGCTAACGCTTCCATCTCCGTTTCGGTGTTTCGGACTATAAGCTCCACTCAGATGCGCCGGGTGACCCGGAGCACTTCAGACTTGCGGCGGACTTCCGCGCCTTGATGATAGTGGCCAACCATCATTCCGCCCACCAGCCCGAGGCACATCACCTGCAGAGCGGCCATGAGGAATGCAGCGGCAAGGACCAGTAGAATTCCGTGCCCATCGATGAGGCTCCACGCCGCCAGTAAGCTGGCGGTAACGCCCAGCGCACCCAAAAAACCGCCTAGGCTTAGCTGGCCAAAAAAGCGCACCGGCAGCGACGCCGACCGCAATAGAAAAGGAATCGTCAATAGATCGAAAAGACCGGGCATGGGGTGTCCGATTCCATGCTGGGTCTTGCCCTTGTCCAGCTGAGGTACATAGATCGGCACTTCGCAGACACGCGCGCCGCACGCCAAAGCCGAAGCGGGGATAAAGCGCTGCAATTCGCCATACAAAGGGATTTGACGAACCAGATCGGAGCGAAATGCTTTGAAGTCGGATCTGAAGTCATGCAGCTCCACGCCGCTTGCTTTTGCCAACAACCGATTCATGATGCGCAGCGGAATCTGTTTGGTGATTGCCGCAAGGCCCGCCGGCCAGAGCCGGCGGGCGCACACCACTTCGTATCCTTCTTCGAGCCTTCGCAAGAAATGCGGGAGATCATGAGGATCATGCTGCAGGTCGCCGTACATGGTGATGATGCAGTCGCCGACGGAGTGGTCAAAGCCGGCCACTTGAGCCTCCACTTTGCCGTAGTTGCGCCGTAGTTGAACAACGGTGACGCGCTCGTCGAGATCGGCGATCTCGCTGAGAATTGCGAAGGTTCGATCGGTGCTGCCATCATCGACGAAAACAAATTCGAAATCGTCGGATGCCATCTCCATCACGGTCTTCGCCTGAATGTATAACTCGGTGACGTTCCGTTCTTCGTTGTAGAAGGGAACGACAACGCTGTACTTCATGATGAGTTTCAGGGTATCAAATACATTTGCATGATTACCGCTTTGGCTCAAGAGTAACCTGGCGGATCCTGCGGCCCTGGGCTGAATCTTCCATCAGGGCAGCCAGGCGTCTCTCCCGGGTCTCTTCCCGCTTCGCGCTGGTCACCCACCAGGTAACCAGCCGCCGGTAGCCGGGCGGTTGTGACTGGAAGAATTCCCAGGCACGTGCGTTGGCGCGAAAAAGCCGCTCCTGCGCGCGATCGAAACCGATATTCTGCTGTTCAAAGGCATACACAGCGGAACGTTTCTCCTGACGGGCTTCAAACGCCTTCAATCCGGTCGGCCGCATGAGACCCTGCGCGGTAAGCTCCGCAACGCGCTTCATATTGATGGAGCTCCAGATGCTCGTCGGCTTGCGGGGAGTGAAGCGGATGCTGTAACTTACGTCGTCTATCCGGCGGCGGATACCGTCGATCCAGCCAAAGCAAAGTGCGGCATCCACGGATTCAGGCCAGCTGATGCTCGGCTTACCCGAATTCTTCTTATAGAAACCAACTAGCAGCTCCTTATGCTGGCCGTGATGTTTCTCAAGCCAGTCGCGCCAGGCGGCAGGAGTTGCGAAGAACTTCGGTTCCATTAGGGCACGGGTTGGTTACTGAATAAAAATTTACCACCGCTCGCCGCCACGAGTTTCAAGTCAGCCCGGGGAACTACAGCCTCGATCTTCGCCAGTTGGGGACGGTCCGCCACCAGGTAGTAGCGCTGTGGCTCCTTCCAAATACGCTTAAACTTTGCATCATCCAGAAACACATCGGCAGAGCCGGGCGCATAAGAGCCGTAGACCAAATTGTTGAAGCGGCCGTTCAACAGAAAGGCCGTGCAATTCGCGTAAAAGAAGACCGAGGAGAATTCATAATAATGATGGTTCACGATAAGCTTGCCGGCAGGCGCTTTCCGCAAGGCCTCGGCGAGCGGCCGCGACGACATGTAAGGATCGAAGACCACCAGCGCCAGGCGGGCAGCGTGAAAGAAAATCACCATCATCAAGACGGTTGCAAGATACGCCCGTCTCCCGCGCGCAAGGAGCATGCCGAGACAGCCCGCGCCGAACGCGATGACAGCCACAACAAGAGGCAGACGCAGATAGGCAAAAGAGGCTATCGTGAGGTCCTGCATATGACCCAGCGACAGTTTATATGCGGCGGGATTCGAAGAGAGAGCCGACGCGATATCTCCAACCGCCGGCAATCCTCGCACCATGATCAGAATGGAAATCAGCGTGACAGTGAGGCATCCCGCGATCACGCAGAGCACGCGCGTTCCCCATCGGGTCCAGCTGTTTTCGGTGGCCATGCCGCAGCCAATTAACAAGGCCAGGGCCGGATAGATTGGCATGGAATAATATTCCTGCGTCGTCGAAAACGTGAAGAACACCATGACAAAGCTAATCCAGCAGAGCGCCAGTAATCGAGTCCGACCGGCCCGGCCGGCGGGCTTGAATGAAAGCTTTGCGATGGCGGGAATATAGACGCTCCAGGGAAACAGCCAGAGCAGATGGGACAGCCAGAAGTAAAGCCGGGGAACGGTATCGTAATCGCGCGGCGAGCGGATATTCA
>DATHIZ010000617.1:0-2303 GCA_035316385.1 Bryobacteraceae bacterium
CTCGAACGCTCCATCTCTCGATCCCTCAAAGAACTCCAGCGCCTCAAAGACCTCCGCCCGGACACCCCCGGCCCAGCCAGCCCTCACTCCGAACAACAAAATTCGCAAGAACAAAGCCAAACGCCAGTAACCGAAACCGAATCAACCACTTCTGACGACCAGCCAATCACCGCCTGCGTCCTCAAAGCCACCTCCACCGCCGCCGGACACAACTCAACCGATTGCATCCAGCCCAATCCGAACAGTGATGAGCTGCTCGTCACCACAATAATTTCGTCCGAAGAATTGCCTCGCTACCAAAGGATCTGACAGATTCTCGAAACCAAACACGGCGTTATGAGTCGTTGCGGAAGACCGCTTGCACGGGTCTGGGAAAAATCCGCCAAACATTTATCGCCCCTAATGTTTTCTGTAATTTGAGCCGCGCGAGTTCCTCATAGGCGCAGAACATGAACCTATGCAAATAAGCCCTAGGCGATATGGTCGTAACCAACCAGAGTTAAAAATTCGGTGAACTCCGGCTTGGTGATCATCGATTCAAACAGCTGCGAAGCAAGCTCAACTCCGGGCTTATCTCGCAACTTTTCCCGTTCCAGGGCAATCAAGCCCCGCACCAGATCCGCGGTAACCGTCCTGCCGTCGCTCAGCTTCGCGCCGTGCCTCACCCACTGCCATACCTGCGAGCGGGAAATCTCCGCGGTGGCCGCATCTTCCATCAGGTTATAAATGGGTACGGCTCCATTGCCTTTCAGCCACGCGGCCATATACTGAATTCCCACGTCGATATTCAAACGCAAGCCCTGCTCGGTGATCTCACCTTCGGGAACTTTCAGCAGATCTTCCGCGGTCACCTGAACATCGAGCCGCTTATTGTCGATCTGATTCGGTCCCTTCATGTATTCGTCGAACACTTCTTTCGCCACGGGGACCAGGGCCGGATGCGCCAGCCACGTTCCGTCGTGGCCCGCTTTGACCTCGCGAAGCTTGTCCTGGCGAACCTTCTCGAATGCCTTTTCGTTCGCTTCGGGATCGCCCTTGATCGGAATCTGCGCGGCCATTCCGCCCATCGCATGAATTCCGCGCCGGTGACACGTCTTGATCAGCAGCCTCACGTAGGAATCCAGAAAGTGCCGGTCCATCGAGACCAGCGCGCGGTTCGGCAGCACGAAATCGGGCTGGCTGCTGAACTTCTTGATGAAGCTGAAAATATAGTCCCACCGGCCGCAGTTCAAGCCCGCCGAATGGTCGCGCAATTCGTAGAGAATTTCGTCCATTTCAAAAGCGGCGAGGATGGTTTCAATCAGCACGGTGGCGCGAATGGAGCCGCGCGGCACACCGAGTTCGTCCTGTGCGAAGTTGAATACATCGTTCCACAGTCGCGCTTCCAGATGGCTCTCCAGCTTGGGCAAATAAAAGTAGGGGCCCGATCCCTTGGCCAGCAGCGCCTTCGCATTGTGAAAGAAGTACAGGCCAAAATCGAAAAGTGAACCCGAGATCGGGCTGCCATCCACTACTACATGCTTTTCCACCAGGTGCCAGCCGCGCGGTCTCACCAACAGCGTTGCCACCTTTTCCGCCAGTTTGTAGCTCTTTCCATCGGGATTTACGAAGGTGATTGTTCCGTTCACCGCATCCTGCAAATTGATCTGACCCTGAATGTTGTTGTCCCAACCCGGAGAGTTGGCGTCTTCCAGGTCGGCCATGAATACGTTGGCGCCGCAATTCAACGCGTTGATCATCATCTTCCGGTCCACAGGCCCGGTTATCTCAGCGCGGCGGTCCAGCAGGTCTTGCGGAATGGGGGCTACCGTCCAATCCGTCTCGCGGACGTGAACAGTTTCCGGAAGGAAGTCCGGCAAAGCGCCGTGATCGATCTCCCTCTGGCGGGCTATGCGCCGCTCCAGGAGACCCAGGCGTCTCGCTTCAAACTTTCTCGATAGTTTCGTGAGGAATTTCAGCGCTTCCGGTGTTAAGATCCTCAAGTACTCACCGGTCACGCTGGTCTTGATAGTCAGGCCTTCTTCATTTGTGATCATTGTGTCTTCTGTATTTTATGCAATCGGGAGGTCTCCGTAACATCGAGGCGTTGCGGGACCGTCACTTTAATGGACTCTATCATGCTGTGTCGCGCTGCGCTATTCCTTCTAATGTTCGGCAGTCTTCTGTTGTCGGCCGCGCCATATACCGGCCTGGTACGTTCGGCGAACCAGCCGATCCCGGGCGCATCGGTCACCGCTTCGCAGACCGGCAAAGTGCTCACGGCAGTTAGCGACGAGGCTGGCCGCTTCCAGTTTGCAGACCTG
>DATHIZ010000618.1:0-4440 GCA_035316385.1 Bryobacteraceae bacterium
CAGCCCCAACGTGACCTCCGGCTTCACTGCCCCCGGCCAGGCAAGCTTGCGCCAGGCGGCAATCGCGCGAACGAGAATTTTTCAGTAGCCGGGCAGCGCGGTTCGGCTAATTACTACACGCTCGATGGCGTCAGCAACACCGACGTGAATTTCAACCTCTACATCATTTTGCCTTCCATTGACGCCCTGCAGGAATTCAAAGTGCAGACTGGTGTCTATCCCGCCGAGTTCGGCCGTGAGGCCAGCCAGATCAACGTCTCGACCAAAGCCGGCACCAATCAGTTTCACGGGACGCTGTTTGAATTTCTGCGAAACGATGCCATGGACGCCAAGCAATACGATTTCGTGGGCACCAACCGCGCCAAGAATCCCTTCAAGTGGAACCAGTTCGGTTTCACGCTCGGCGGTCCTATCTGGATACCCAAAGTATTCAATGGCCGAAACAGGCTCTTCTTTCTTTCGAACTACGAAGGCTTTCGCGTTCGCCAATCCGCCAACAGTCTCTTTACTGTCGCCACGCCCCAAATGCGCGGCGGAGATTTCTCGTTCTTACAGGCCACCACGCCCATCTTCAATCCCGCTTCCAAGACACTCGTGAATGGCGTGCAAACCGGAACGGTTTTCCCCGGCAACCGAATCCCGCTCACCTCCATCAATCCGGTATCTCTCAAGCTGCTGCAGTACATGCCTCTGCCGAATGTCATCACTCCATCACTGGCAAATAACTACGAAGCGGCCCTTCAAGCGCCCATCAACAAGGATCAATTCACGCAGCGCGTCGATTGGTTGGAAAGCGACAAGTCAAGCTGGTTTGGCCGCTTCAGCTGGACCGATGAGAATCAGCTCAACCAGGGTGAATATCAGAATGGCTCCACCATCACGAGCAACGGCAAGCAAGCCATGATCGCCAATACGCGCGTTCTCTCGCCCACCAAGGTGAATGAATTCCGTTTCGGAGTGAATGTCTTCCATAATGTTTCGGGTACCGAACTCGCCGGCAAGACCGATGTGGTGGGCGCCTTGGGTATTCCAGGTCTCGTCACGCCCGACCCGTTGAGCTGGGGCATTCCGCAAGTAGGCGGCTTTACCAACGGCATCAGCACGTTTGGAAACTCCACCAGCGCTCCGTTTGTGCTGGCGGATGCAACTTTCCAATGGGTCGACAATTTCTCCTGGGTATTGAGCAAGCATTCGCTTCGTTTTGGCGTGGAAATACGGCGCGACCGCTACAACCAGTACGGCAACGAATTTTCCCGCGGCCAGTTCCTGTTCAACGGCTCCATGACGCGCAATCCTTTCACGAACACCGGCGGCGATTCGTTTGCCGATTTCCTTACCGGCTATTGCTCGACCTGCGCCGACGCCGTCACTCTAGCGTTCACTCAGTTTCGCGCCACCAGCCAGGCCTACTACATCGATGACACCTGGCACGTCGCGCCCAAGCTCACTCTAACGGCCGGCCTGCGCTATGAATACACGCCGCCCTGGTATGACCGAAGCCAGAACATCGTAAACACCGTCACTCCGCAATTACTAAACGGCACCAACATCACCACGCCGAGTTTGCAGCCCGTCTTGCAGCGTCCTGGTTCCGGCGATTTCTATGAAGGACATCAGAACGTCCGGTACGCATCGCCGATCCAGACCGCCCGCGTGGATAATTACGGCGGCCGCCTTATCTCTCCCGATTACAAAAACTTCGCTCCGCGTCTCGGTCTTGCCTACAGCCCGTCGCCCAAGATGACGATCCGCAGCGGTTTCGGTATCTTCTATTCCCAGGATTCCAACAACTCCCGTTTTGATCTCGCGCGCGGCTGGGGACGTATCAATCAGCAGGGCAATCCGAATCAGCCCAACGTCACTTATCAAAACTTTTTCGGCGCAAGCAGCCCGTACATTACACTCAGCACACCGAATGTCTACGGCATCAAACCAAATATCAAAACACCCTACATCGTGCAATATCTTTTGAATGTGCAGCGTCAACTGGATGCGCACACCACGCTGGAAATAGGCTACGCCGGCAGCCATGGCCACCGGCTCAACGGTCTGCAAAACATGAATCCAGCGGTCCCCGGCACCGTCGGTAATGCCGCTTCCCGCGCGCCTTTTCCTTATTTGGGAATCATCCAGGTAGTGCAAAGCGAAATCAATAGTAACTACAACGCCTTCAGTATGAAGTTTACGCGGCGCCTCGCGGCCGGCTTGACTTACCTTGCCAGTTACACTTGGTCGAAATCGCTCGATAACGGGAGCGCGCTGCGCGGAACCTCTACGGACATCCTTCCGCAAGACAGCCGCTGCCTCGCCTGTGACTATGGCTATTCGGCTTACAACATTCCCAATCGCTTTGTCACTTCCGTGCTCTATGAGCTGCCTTTTGGAAAAGGGAAAGCGCTGCTCAATCGAGGCGGCCTGGTAAATGCCATTGCCGGCGGATGGCAACTCGGCTCCATCGTGACCTGGCAATCGGGGCTTCCCATCAACACGCAAGCCGGTGTGGACACGGCCGGCACCGGAGGCTACGGCGAAATCCGCCTCAACTCCACCGGCATCTCGCCGAATCTGTCCGACGATCAACGTTCCACAGGTCGTTGGTATAACATATCTGCATTCTCTCTGCCGGCCAGCGGGACTTTTGGAAACTTCATGCGCAACGAACTACAAGGACCGTCGCAATTTAACTGGGATGCTTCCGTGCACAAAGACTTTCCCGTGCATGAGGCGCAACACCTCGAGTTCCGCTTTGAGATGTTCAACGCCGCTAATCACCCGAACTGGTCCAGCCCCAATGCAAATTGGAGCAGCACCAATCCCTTAAGACCCGGAGCTGCCTTCCTGACCATAACCTCCACTAATCCCGGGGCGAATGGCCAATCGAACAACGGAATGCGGGAAATGCAAGTGGCGCTGAAATATAACTTCTAGGCCGATGATTTTCTAGAGTCCCCGATCGAAGCATGAGGCTCCTACTCTTTTTCCTAATCGTCCTGGCTGCGCTGCCGGCATGGGCGGGCCAGACGCCATCTGCGCCGCCCGCGGCCCCCGCCCAGCAGACTACGCAACCGCGCCGCGGCCGCATGAATACACGCGAGTTCCTGGGCCTGGGCCGTGAACCGGAAAAAGAAAGCGCCGCGCGCGGCGCGAAACTCTACGGTCCCGCTTGCGGCTTCTGTCACGGACCCGCGGCGCGCGGCGCCGAAGGCCCAAACCTCGTGCGCTCCACCATCGTTCTGCATGATGACAAGGGAGAAGTCATCGGCCCCATCATTCGCGGTGGACGCCCTGGCACTCCGATGCCCGCCTTCCCTGCCTTCACCCCCGAAGAGCTTCACGACATTGCGGAATTTCTTCATATGCAAGTCGAGTTAGCCGTGAATCGCAGCACTTATAAACCACTGAACGTAGTCACCGGCGATCCCAAAGCCGGACAGTCCTTCTTCAGTGGCGACGGCAAATGCACCACCTGCCACTCTGTCACCGGCGACTTGGCGCATGTGGGAGCCAAATATGAGCCGGCCGATCTCCAGGCGGCCATTCTCTATCCGGCCGCCCGCGGCAGTGACGCTGCCGCTCCGCAAGCGACCATCACCTTGCCTTCCGGAAAGACACTCACCGGGAAAATCAAACACCTCGATGATTTTTATGTTTCCTTCTACGATGCCGCCGGCAACTATCAGTCCGTCAACCTGGAAAAGGGCGTGAAAGTAGACGTGGAAGACAAATTGATAGCCCATCGCCGCATGCTCGACCAAATGAATGACACCCGGATGCACGATCTGGCCGCTTACCTGGTAACGCTGAAATGAAGAGCCTTTTACCCGGCGCTCTGTTGCTGCCCCTGCTGGCGGTCGCGCAGATGTTGCCGCCGCATAAGTTACTCGAACCACCCACGGATACTTGGGCCTCCTACAACGGAGATTATTCGGGCCGCCGCTTCAGCACGCTCAAGCAGATCAACTCAGATAACATCAGCCAGTTGACCTTGGCTTGGATGTTCCGCATCACCAATGTCGCGGCGCTGCGCGGCGTCGGCGCGCCCGATATCAAATCGACGCCGCTGCTCGTCAACGGGATTCTCTACTTCACCATTCCCAATCACGTCTTTGCCGTCGATGCGCGCACCGGCCAGGAGTTGTGGCATTACGATTGGGTGGATCAAGGCGGCCATCTCGTCGGCAATCGCGGTCTCGGCATGTACGGCGACTGGCTGTATTTCATGGCGCCGGATGACTGGTTCATCTCCCTGAACGCCAAGACCGGCAAAGAACGCTGGCGCAAGAAAATCGCGGACGAAAAACGCCAGTACTTCACCACCACTGCCGCTATGGTCGTGGGTAATCACATCATTGTGGGGGTGGGCGGCGATGCCATGGATGTCCCCGGCTTCCTCGAATCCCGCGATCCGGAAACCGGAGAACTGCAATGGCACTGGGACAG
>DATHIZ010000619.1:0-3831 GCA_035316385.1 Bryobacteraceae bacterium
CGACACACTCTGGCCACTCTGACTCTGTTCGCAAATCAACTCGCGCCACTTCGCCCTCGCTTCCGTCATGTCCTGTCTCATCTCACTACTGTGCACGCCTACCCGCCATTGAACAAGATGCCGTTTACATAGCGCTCACCAAACATCTGCGTCGATTGCCCGAATTGAGGAGAACTGAGATAGTTGATGGGGCTCCCGAAATTGGGGTGGTTGAAGGTATTGAAGAAATCCGCTCGCGCCTGAAGAGCAAGCCGCTCGTGGAGCTGGAACTGCCTCCGCAGCGTCAAATCGACCTCGGTAGCGCCGAATCCGCGCAGGGCATTTCGTCCCAGGTCTCCTGGCGCCGCCCCGGTGGGTATGGTGAATGCCGCTGGATTGATTCTCTTTCCGCCGGCTACGTTCGGATCTGAAGTCCAGAGTGGCACTCCGGGAAGCAGATTCGGACGCACTGCGCCGTAGGCTCCCGTCTCGATTTCGCCGGCGGGGAAGGGATCCTGCCCGGTGACCACTGGGGGTGCGGATCGAGCGTAAACGATTGAATCTGTCGACCAGTTCCCAAATATCGCTTTCCAGGTTCCGCTGCCCGGCGCTGGTATGTTGTACGAAATTGCCCCTGAGAACGTGTGCCGGATATCGTAGTCGGACGAACCGCGCTCCTGAGACAAAGGTGCGTAGTTAGGCGCCACATTCGCGAAATAGGCGTCGGAGGAATCGTCGTCGATCGAATGCGCCCAGGTATAAGAGAGGAGCGTCTGGAGACCGTGTGAAAAGCGATGGCGAAACTGGACTTGCAGGGCGTTATAGCTGGAGTCGGCGTCATTCCTCATCAAATCAAACTCGCCGGTGAACTCGGGATTGGGCGCGTTGTAGAAATCCTGTCGCATCAGCTTTCGGCCCGCCGCGCCGAGGTAGGTGACCGTGAGAACATCATCGTTTCCAAAAGTTCTTTCCACTGCCGCGTTCCATTCATATGTTCTGGGTAATACGTGATTCGGGTCCACCACTGCAAGGTACGGAACAGGGGGAATCGTCGTAAGTGAAGGCGGAGCGGCAGCGGCAGCGCTCAGCGGGAATGAGGTGTTGAGAATCAGCTTCTGCTGGCCATTTGGGAATGCTCTAATCGCGTCCGCCACGGCGGAATATCCGAGGTCGTAAAAGATTCCGGCCCCGGTCCTGATCACCAGATTTGGAAGTGGCTGCCAGGCTATACCGAGCCGTGGAGCGAAATCGTCCTTGTGTGGATGCCACAAGGGCGTGCCCGGCGGGGCCAGTGTCATGGTCGCCAAATCATTCACTTGCGTGACGGTGAACGGAAGAGTGCCATTGGGTGATGAGGGAGCGGCGTTGTACTCCCACCGCAAGCCATAGGTGATGGTCAATGTGCGCGTCGCCTTCCATGTGTCCTGCGCGAACAAGCTCCAGTTTGAAAAGACCAGTTGCGCATCGGCAGTCCTCGAAATAACGAACGCTTCAGGCACCGCGTTGGCCAGGACGCTTGCGAAAGACAGGAAACCGTATTCCGCCGTATAGGGCGCAATACCAGCTCCTGGATTAAGACGATGATAATCCAGCCCGAACTTCACCTCGTGTTGGCCCACGATGCGAGAAACGTTGTCGGTAACGTTGATCTGTTGTTGCAAATTGTTTGCGTATTCGCCGGTAAGGAATCTAATCCCATAGGGAGCCGATTCGCCAAAGAAGAGGAACCGGGCGTCCTCTGCGGAATGACCTGCCTGATATAGCAGCGAATCGGGAGGGGGAACTGCGCCCCCGAAGCTATCTAGTGTAAAAAAGCTATGTGCTCGGCTCCTGCTGTAATTAAAGCGGAACTCGTTAGTCAATTGCGGCGTGAGCGTTTGTTTACTTCCCAGTGTCATGGTCTGAATCCGGTACTTTATGTACTCAACGTTGCTGTATTCGTAACCCGCGGGAGCTCGCTGCGCGAGACTGGATGGAGCATCGCTGTACCTTCCGAAAATGACGACTTTTGGTGCCAACAGATAATCGATCCTTATACCCGAGGTGTTCAGCGAGGACGGATCGGAGTAGCTGGCTGAAAATGCGGCTGTCCCGTTGCCGAGGTCCGGCCCGTTCGGTAAGGGGAAGCCGTTGAGCAGGGGCTGGACGGCTGTGGGTGCGTTCTGGCGCGAACTGAGAGAGGGGACGTATGTGTCCGCGACATGAGGCTGGCGCACCAGCAACCCCTCGTAGGAGCCGAAGAAGAACAGCTTGTTTTTGACGATCGGCCCGCCCAGAACGCCGCCGAAATCGTTCTGCCGGAGTTCGGGCCTCGCCAGGCCGTTGGCGTTGGCGAACCAATCGTTGGCGTCCAGCTTGTCGTTACGGAAGTATTCGAACGCAGTGCCGTGAAACGTGTTCGTACCGGACTTCGTGACGACTGATATTTGAGCGCCCGGGGTGCGCCCATATTCCGGCGCAAAGGTGGAAGTCTGAATCCGGAACTCTTCGAGCGCATCCAGTGACACCAGGTTGCTGGTGCCTCCAAAAGCGCTGGTTGAAGGAAGCTGGCCGGCCCCGCTCTGCCCTAAAAGGTCACCATTGCCGGCAGCTCCCAGATTGGCGCTCACCCCATCCACCATGAAGTAATTTGCATCCGGCCGCTGGCCATTCACGCTGAACTGACCCTGCTCGTTAAAATTGGTTGGAATCAGCACAACTCCCGGCGTCAGATCGATCAGGGAGCTGAAGCTCCGCCCGTTCAGCGGCAGGTTTTCCACGAACCGGTTACCGATCAAGGTACTCACCGATGCGTCTGAGGTGTTGAGCAGCGGCGGGCTCGCTTGCACCGTGATACTTTCTGTGTTGCTGCCGACGGTCAACGTGAAATCCAGCCGTGCCCGCTGGGCCACTTCCACCACGACGCCGTTCTGGTGAACGGTTTTGAAGCCGTTCGCCTCGATTGTAATGTTGTAGGGGCCGGGCAGAAGGGCCGGCACGCTGTACTCGCCTTGCTGGTTGGAAGAAACGGTGCGGGTTCCGCCGGTGTCTGCACTTTTCACAATCACCCGCGCGCCCGGTACCGCGAGCCCAGAGGGGTCGGTGATCAGGCCGGATAGCTCGGCGTTCTGGGCCATCAACGGGACAACAAGAAGAGTTAGCCGCAGATAAACACAGATGACCGCAACTATAAATGAGGTTCTCGACATCATGCTCTCCTTCTCTCCGAAGCGGCATCGACTAAGTCTGGCCGCTTGGGAACGACGGCTTTGGTGCAAAGTTTGTGCGTCGACGGTCCGCCCTCAGAATTCTTTAAGATTGCGGATCAGGCGGCCACACGGCGTTCCATAATTCCGGCATTGTGGCTGAGGAGCCACCCAATGTCCGGGTCTTAAACTGAGGTTTCTTAATTTTATGCACAAGTTCGATGCCGCTGATTGTCAAAGTCGCGCTGTCGAAGCGCTTGAATTTGCTCGATCGCACTCGGACACGCTGCGGCAACGGGCCTTCCGACTTCAGTTCTCGAACTGCACGATGTGAAGCGGCGTAGGCGTCGAGAGTGATCACTCGTGGCGACCCAACTCTCTTCATCGCCTTACGGAAAAAGTGTTTCGCAGCGTTCACATCCCGCCTCTCGCTGAGATAGAAATCGACAGTTCGCCCGACTTTATCCACTGCCCGTACAGATAGGTCCACCGGCCCTTCACCTTTATGTAAGTCTCGTCAGACCGCCACGATCCGCCAACCGGCCGCGCATAACGGTTCCAGCATTTCTCGAATTCTGGCACGTAGTGCTGCACCCAACGCAGATTCGTTGTGTGGACGAGGATCACTCCACGCTCGGCCATCATTTCCACCAGGTCACGTGTACTC
>DATHIZ010000620.1:0-7075 GCA_035316385.1 Bryobacteraceae bacterium
TGCGAATGAATTGCTGGCGGGCTCGAAAGAGGATTTGGGGCATTTGATCGGTGAGATTGACCGGGAACTGAAGCCGCGTTCGTTCGCGCTGCCGCAGGATGTGGCGGCGACGGTGACGGTGGAGCTGAAGCGAGAGAAGCGGATCGTACACAATGTGGTTGCGTACTGGCCGGGGCAGACGGATGAATATGTGATTCTGGGCGCGCATTATGACCATTTGGGGCTGGGCCAGCAGGATTCGCTGGCGCCTTCGCAGGTGGGGAAGGTGCATCCGGGCGCGGATGATAATGCATCGGGTACGGCGGGCGTGATTGAGCTGGCGCGGTCAGTGGCGGCGGCCGGCACGCAGCGACGTGGCTTCCTGTTTTTGTGGTTTGCGGGGGAAGAGGAAGGGTTGCTGGGGTCGGCGCATTATGCGGCGCATCCGTTGAAGCCGCTGGCGAGCGCGGTGGCCATGATCAATATGGATATGATCGGGCGGCTGCGCGCTAACAAGCTGTACGTTGGCGGGATTGGGACGGGGTCGACGTTCAAGACGCTGGTGGAGAAGGCGACGCAGGACACCGGTTTTCACGCGGATGAATCAGAGGCCGGCGGATATGGAGCGAGCGATCACACTTCGTTTACGGCGAAGCAGGTGCCGACGTTGTTTTTCTTTTCCGGCTTGCATAGCGACTATCACAAGCCGAGCGATACCTGGGACAAGATTAATGCCCCGGACGCGGTGAGGGTCCTCCAGGAAGTTTCGGAGATTGCGACCGCACTGGCGGATGCGCCGGACCGGCCGCTGTTTGTGCGGGTGGCGGAGAATCCGCATGCGGGCCATACCGGCGATACGGGCGGCGGTGGATATGGGCCGTATTTCGGGAGTATTCCGGATTTTGGCAGCCCTCCGCATGGCGTGCGGTTTTCTGATGTGCATGAGGGATCGCCGGCAGGTAAAGCAGGGTTAAAGGCGAACGATATTTTGGTGGAGTTCGACGGCAAGCCAATTGAGAATTTGTATGATTTCACGTACGCGCTACGGCAGCACAAACCTGGGGATAAAGTCCTGGTGAAAGTGCTGCGCAACGGCGCCCCGGTGGTGGCGGATGTTGTGTTGACGAAGCGGAATTAGGTTTGAGGGATGCTTTATTTCGGTAGCGGATGATGCCGCCTAGAAGGATGAGACCGGCTGCGGCTAGGCCGATGGAGGAGGGTTCCGAGGCGAAGGCGTTGGTGGAGTTAGAGATGGTCACGGTGGAGGAGTTCAGGCTGCCTGCGGCGAGCGTGGAATAGACGCCGTTATTGACGAAATCGGGCATTCGAAGGTTCGGGTATCTACAGTACCGCCGCCTGTGGCAGTAAAGCGGATTACGCAGCCACAGGCAGAGTAATTCACTTGGTCGCAAGTTTCACCGGCTGGTGCGTTGCAGTAATCGAAATAAACGTGGTCGAGAGGCTGGGGGTGCTGTGGGCTACCGGGGATTCGAATTGGGAAGGATATGTCCACATCAGAGCCGGTGCCTTGAAAGGTTGCGACAGCTGGCGCTGGTTGACGCAGTAAACAGCGAAAGCAGAGGTATATTGAGAAATGAAAATTTGCGCATGGATAAAAATCCAAATGAATTTATTACGCAAATGCAGATCAGAACTGCTAGGCAAATTACAGATGGATGAGCGGTGAAAATCTGAGCTCCACCCGACGCGCTGCGGTGTCGATCTGACCATGGCTCATTCGACTATTCTCTTGAGGTCAAACAATGAAACTAAATACCTATGTGAATTTCTCCGGGAAGTGTGCAGAAGCGTTCCATTTCTACGAGAAGCACCTGGGCGGGAAGATTGGGATGATGATGACGCACGGGGAGGCGCCCGATCAGCGCCAAGTCACTCCGGAATTGAAGGACGCGGTGCTGCATGCACGTATTTCGATTGGCGATACCGACATCATGGGTGCGGACGTCCCAAATGCCCAGCCAATGCGGAGCGCGTACCTATCGCTCAGCGTCCAGAGCGACTCTGAAGCGGAGCGCATCTTCTCGGCGCTCTCGGATGGCGGCGAAGTGTTCATGCCAATACAAGAGACGTTCTTCGCCATGCGATTCGCTCAGCTGCGGGATCGATTCGGGATCAACTGGATGATCATCCACGAGCGGCCGATTCGCCGCTGACTTTCGCCACAGCCGTCAAATGCCAGCGTACCAGGCGTAGCCGTGTTCCGTAGCCCAAGCCCTTGCCGAATGGTTTCAGGTTGTCGGTTACGGTGAGGCGGTTGATGTATTTGACGCTTTTGTAGCCGAGTTGACGGGGAACGTGCAGGCGTAGAGGTCCGCCGAAACTGACGGGGAGTTCGCCGCCGTTCATGCCGTAGGTGATGAGAGTTTGGGGGTGGAGGGCATCGGCCATGTCGATGCTTTCCCACCAGCCCTGTTGCAGAGAACGGTAGACCCATAGCGAGCTTGGGGAAGAGTTTGCACGACGTGCAGGATATGCGAGAGGAGCGCGCCGATCCATTCGGCGATGTAAGACCGGACCTCTTCGCCAGCAAGATGGGTAATTTGGCTGCGCACAGGAAAGCTCTTGATTTCTGCCAAGCGAGAAGGATGTGGGGCGGGCGACCAGACTATGACGGCGAGACGCCAATCAGGAAACCACCGGCTTGAGAACGCTTGAACTCGTCGCCTAACGGACTCATTGGGTCGGCGAAGGGAGTTTTCGAAATTTGACTGCGGAAGAATCGCCTTCCTTCAAACGGCTCAATCCGAACTGATCCGGCGATGCGCCTTACACCGCTCTTCTGCTTCCTCGCGCCGGATCACTCCAGATTGAGTCCTAACGTCACTCATGAGTAATCTCCCACAAGAGGACTGGACAATCGCGGCCACAAGCCGGCTTCGACAAAGCCGCTAGCGCCGCTGACGCCCGAGGGGTCCCAGTTTCTTTGAACTCTAATCCCGGGCTGAGTGGCGGCAGATCCGTGCCCAGGAAGCAGGCAGCAGCCGCATCCATACTCTGCTTCACGGCTGGCGCAATGAAACAGGATTCGGACGAATGCCTCATCGGGGGATGGATGACCACCCCATCAAACCGCTCGTATATAACGACTTGGCCGATAAACTTACAAGATTAATCGATTAATTAAGCCCCGGCCAATTAACCCTGCCAGCCCTTCTATTATTTTGCGGATTAAGCGAACAGATTCGTGTTTAAGAAATCATTGCGAAACTTTCCCGTTGGATCATATTTCGCGGCCAATTCCTTAAAGGCATCCAACTCTTGATAGCGTTTTCTCAATTCAGCGGGGGCCATCGTGAATAATTTTCCCCAATGCGGCCGGGCCTGAAACGGCCCCAGTTCGCGCTCTATGCTCGGAAGAACACTTCGCACCTCTGGCCACTCCGGTTTCCAAGTGAAATGGATTGCTACGCTCGCCTGCTGATGACAAGTGCTCATCCACAAAGTATCGGATGCAATCGTGCGAATTTCGCTGATCAGCAAGTGCGGGCTCACCTGGTACTGCAGCCGCTCAATAGCCATGATTGCTTCCACTGCGTGTTTTCGGGGAAGTAAGTACTCGGTTTGCAATTCTTTTCCAGCACTCGGCGTGAAGCCCATCCGGAAATGCGGCAGCCGGTCATACCAAGGACCTGCAATTCCTCTCTGTTCCGTGCAATTCTCGGCCGAAATGCCAGCAATAGGATGCAGGTTTTGATGCGCTAATTTCGCGCCGAAGAATTCTTGCGGCGCTTCAAACGGACGCCCATCTCCCACGCGGGTCTTGATCCACAGTTCACTCACTTTCTTTGCGCGCCAGTCGGTAAAAAAACTCACGCTGTAGCCACTTGCCTCAATCTCATCAAAATGGTCTTGCAACTGGCGCAGCGGAAGATCCTGATATACGTACTGCTTTACTTGATACGTGGGCTCCACCTTCAGAGTCACACGCGTAATCGCGCCCAAGGCGCCTAGACTCACTACTGCACCTGGGAACTCCGCCGCGTTGGATTCATGGTTAAACTTCACCAAGTCGCCCGCTGCCGTTACCAACTCAACACCGGCCACGGCGCTCGCCAGATTGCCATTCTTTTCTCCCGATCCATGCGTCGCCGTGCTGCAGGCGCCCGCAACCGAGATATGCGGTAAAGAAGCCAGGTTCTGCAAAGCGAATCCCTTTTGATCTAAATAAGGACCCAGTTGCCCATACGTAACGCCGGGCTCTACCGTAACGGTTTTTGCTGCCGCATCCAGCGAAATCCCGCGCATGTTTTTAAGCCAAAGCAAATTGTAGCGGCTATCTGCGATGGAGTTGAAACAGTGCCGCGTGCCCAACACCTTCACCTTTTCCACAGACCGGACGTAGGAGCGGATCTCCTCAACCGAATTAACCTCTTCGATGTGATCCGTACTGTAGGTAACGTTGCCCGCCCAGTTAGTAAGCGGATCATGAGTTTGCATTGCTGCGGGCCTCCCGAGAAAAGGACTTGCTAAAGCGGAAGAACACATCTGAAGGAACGTTCGTTTGGTCACAGTGGCTGATCCTATCAAATTGGCAATTTCCGAAAACCAAATACATATCCAAGGCCCCGGCGAACGAGGAGTTTGACATAGATTTTCTCTTCACTAGTCTTCTAGACCGATGATCCTTCATCTCTTTCATGGGCGGCATTGTTCTCGTTTTCTGCCCAGTCCAGCCAGGTGTTCTGCGGGATGCACGTTGCGGATTTCCCTGAAACCTCCTGCCCGAGCCATCGAAGGTATCTCTGGGCGAGGTGAGGCATTTGTCGTCGACTCCCTTGATGTGCATTCCGCCCGTACAGGACAGAACTTTGAAGACTTGGCCTTGATGGCCTGTCCGACCGCGAAGTTAGTGCTACTTGGCCCAAGTTGCTCGACGAGCTGGTACAGCGTAAACAGCCTGTCTTGAGTGAAGTCGTGAAGCGCGGGAACCATTGTGGAATGCGGCATCGCGAACGTACCCGGACCTGTCAATATTGGCCTTTCATATTCCGGCGCGGTGATGAAGTTGATTTCCCGCTCGTCCGACACAAGCGGCCCTTTCATAATCGTGTCGGGTGTCTCGGGCGACCAGAACGCACCGATGATGCTGAATCGCGAATCAAGCCGCAGGTTCTTGTTGGCCATTCCACAATTTAACGAATGAAAGAGGCGATCAATCTCAACAGCCTATGCCCTCCATATACGAACCGCGCGAGCGAGAAACGGCGTTCGAGTGGCTTTTAAAATAAAGTGGTTTACATCGCTGCGGCTGAGTCTCCCGAACCGAACGCTCCACCCAAATTGTGAAAACGCAGGCTTGCCGGGTCGCGGGATATCTTCCGGATGGCCCGTCGATCGCTGAGAATCGCCAACAAACAAGCAATTAGCTGTGTCTCCCAAGACTCCTGACAGAAATCTCGGAAGCCAGTGCGCTACGCCGCAGCAGGCGGTCCGAACCAAGTGGTCAGCGCGTCAGCGAGCCCCCGCTGGGTCAGGTCTCCCACCCAGGCCACGTATCCGTCGGGCCGAATTAACACGGCGGTGGGAGCAGGCACCACCCCAAGTGCCGGAAGCTCCCACGTGCCCATATACTTGGCGTCGATCAGCTCAACGCGATCCGCCCAGGGACTGATGTCGAAGCCGCCGGGCTCACCGAGGTTGAGGAGTACCGGCCGGGCCTCGTGCAGCAGCGTAAAGAGCCGCAGCGGGCCGTCGGCGGTGACCATGTCGCGATCGGGCATACGGCGTCCCAGCAGTGGGTGTCCCTCGCCGAGGTCGTAATGAATGTCCAGACCAGACAGCTCCGCGGCCAATCGTCTGCGCGGCTCGTCCATGCTGAGGAGCTGAGAGATGTAGTCGCCCAGGGCCTTGGTGCGGTCGTCTGTGCGGCGAAGCGCGACTTGCGCCATCGTGTTGCGCAGCACGTGAGCAGCGACCGGGTGACGCTCGGCGTGGTACGTATCCAGGAGGCTTTCTGGCGACGTCCGCTTGACTACTTGGGCCAGCTTCCATCCCAGATTCACCGCATCCTGCACACCGATGTTGAGGCCCTGTCCACCCATCGGGGGATGCACGTGTGCGGCGTCGCCGGCCAGCAGGCCCCTTCTTTCGCGGTAGGCCGCGGCCTGGCGAGTCATATCGGTAAACCTGGAAATCCAGGTGGCACTGTGGATCCCGTAGTCTGTCCCGTACACGGCGATCAGCGCTTCACTGACATCGCGCAGGGTCGGTTCGCTGTTGGCTCCTACCTGCTGTTCGGTCAGCACCACCCGCGCTCCTCGGATACCTCGGCCTCGGCAATCAACCAGCTCGTCGTCGGATCCCACCCCGGAAACTCGATACCGGCTGCTTTGCGGATCCGACTGTGTCCTCCGTCGCATCCGACGAGATATTCCGTGCGCAGCGAGCTGCCGTCTGACAGCTCGACGTCGACGCCGGTCTCGTCCTGCGCGAACCCCGTCACTTCACATCCGCGATAGATCGGCACCGCCAGCTCGCCGACCCAGCCGGCCAGGATGCGCTCGATGTGATTCTGCCACAGCGCGAGGACGTAGTTGTGGCGGGTGGGAAAATTGCTGATGGCCAGAGTGACCCCGGCGAACTGCACGGCCCGATGCAGCTGTCCCTGCGAGCTCCGGGCTCGCGCGCCGCTCGACGATGGCAACGTCGACGCGCGCCAACGCCAGCTCGCCCGCCAACATCATTCCCGTCGGACCTGCGCCGACGATCACCACCGCGTGCTCGGTCATCGCGACACTCCGGTCGGCGTCACGCCCGTCGCGCCGAGTGCCCCAGCTTTATTGCGGCTCTCAGCATTGGTTTGACGTCCCCGCGCGACCCATAAGTCGAAAACATTACACGCATTTCTTGACTCCCATTTCCATCGCTTCTGGCTTCGGCCGACAATTATGCGGCAGGACTCGGGTCTTGCCGCAAGCCCCCCGGTGCGCTCTATACTAGAAATAGAAGGAAGAGGAAAATCTCTTTTCGCTTTTCCGCTCTAAACCGAAGCCCTCTACGAAGCTGCGGCGCGGCAGCGTTTCCGCTCCGGGATAATCCGGCACAGTCCTTCCGTCGTTTCTATATCCTTGAGCGA
>DATHIZ010000621.1:0-9977 GCA_035316385.1 Bryobacteraceae bacterium
CGGCTATAGTCTTCGATTCGCAGCAGGAAACGGAATTGCTGCTCACCATCGGCCAGAGCTTGGTTGCTTTGACATTCCTGATCAACATGGAGTTCGATTGGTGGGAAGCGCTGGCGATGTCTGTCTTGTTTGCGGTTCAATTTGTCTTGCCGCACTTCTTTGGCGAACAAGTGCAAATCTGGATCGCCATGGCGTTCTTCGCCTGGACGGTCGGCAGCTTTACCACGTACTTCTACCGCAGGCCGCGGCACAACGCCCTGCGGAGTTTCCTCCAAACCTGGCGCACCCACGTTTTGCGTTAGGACGTTATACACTTGGAGCGATGTCAGCGCCGCTGATCCCTTCGCCGCTCGACTACATTGGCGGCCGTCCGTTCGCGTTTTATCCGGCCATCAAAGACGCCTATCCCAACGAATGGAGATTGGGCACGGGCGCGCGTTCGGAAGTGCAGGTGGTGAACACGAAGACCGGGCGTGAACTTTGGATCCCGCGCCAGTACATCGGCGCTGTGTCGGATGTGGGCGATCCGCTTTTGATTGTCGGCTTGCGCAAAGCACTCAACCTTCGCGCCGGTGAAGTCGAGCCGTGTATCAAGCGCGTGATCGAAATGCCGCTTGCTCCCGAGCGGGACTCCTCCGCGTTTTTCCTTTCGGACCATTCCCCCGGACCGGCGCGCGTCATTGCGATTCGTCTGGACGACCGCAAGAAGTCCCCGGCCAGCAAGGCCGTCGTCGGACTCGCGATCGGCGCTCTGCTAGCCTGGCTTCTATTCGGTTTCGACTGGAATAATTGTTCCCGCTCCTCCGGCTTATGCGCCGCCACATCTTCTCGTTAATTTGGGCCGCCCTTGCAGTGTTGGCCGCCGTTTGTCTGGGCGTTATCGCCGGCAATCATGGCGCACCCGTAAATAGCTTGTGGCTGGTTGCCGCGGCTGGGTCGATTTTCCTGATCGGGTTTCGCTTCTACGCTAAATTCATTGCGGCGAAAGTAATGCTGCTCGATGACCGCCGCGCTACCCCTGCTGAGCGTCTGCGTGACGGGCATGATTTTGAGCCGACCAACAAGTGGATCCTGCTCGGCCATCATTTTGCCGCCATCGCCGGTCCCGGTCCGCTGGTAGGTCCCACGCTCGCCGCGCAGTTCGGCTATTTGCCCGGCGTGCTCTGGATTCTATTCGGCGCAGTGCTGGCAGGAGCCGTCCAGGACTTCGTTATTCTCTTCTGCTCCATGCGCCGCGACGGGAAGACTCTGGGCCAGATGGCTCGCGAAGAGATCGGCAAAGTGGGCGGTCTCGTTTCGCTGGTGACAGTGCTGTTGATTATGATCGTACTCCTGGCTGTCGTCGGTCTGGTCGTCGTCAACGCGCTGAAAGGTAGCCCTTGGGGAACCTTCACCATCGCCATGACCATTCCCATCGCCGTAATAATGGGCATCTACCTGCGTTTTATACGCCCGGCCAAGGTGCTGGAGTGCTCGGCTATCGGGTTTCTCCTGCTGCTGGCGAGCATTTATGGCGGAAAGCTGGTGGCCGGCTCGCCGCCGTGGGCTGCGTGGTTCACGTTGAGTGGCGTCGCGCTCACGCTCGCAATCATCTTGTACGGATTTCTCGCTAGTGCCTTGCCGGTGTGGCTGGTGCTGGCGCCGCGCGATTATCTCAGTACATTCGTCAAGCTGGGCGTGGTCTTCTCGCTAGCCGTGGGCATTCTCTTCACGCACCCGCGCTTGGAACTGCCGCCGTTCACCCGCTTTATTGACGGAACGGGACCCATCTTCGCGGGTAAGCTGTTCCCGTTCTGTTTCATCACCATTGCGTGCGGCGCCATTTCCGGCTTCCATGCCCTCATCTCTTCGGGCACCACTCCCAAGATGATCTCGAAAGAATGGCATGCCTGGCCCATCGGCTACGGCGCCATGCTGCTCGAAGGCTTTGTGGCCATCATGGCCATGGTGGCCGCGGCTTCTCTGCATCCCGGGGTTTTCTTTGCAGTAAACTCTCCCGCCGGCGTAGTGGGGGCCAGCCCGGCGGTGGCGGTGGAAACCATCACCAGTTGGGGCTTTCCGGTCACCGCTGCCGGCATGGCTCACCTTGCTCAAAGCGTCGGCGAAAGCACTCTTTTCGGGCGCACTGGCGGCGCTCCCTCGCTTGCCCTCGGTATGGCTCAAATTTTCGGGAATGTCTTGAGCAAAACCGGCCTGAGCGATGGATTGCTTGGGTTTTGGTACCACTTCGCCATCATGTTTGAGGCTCTCTTCATCCTCACCATCATCGATGCGGGAACCCGGGTCGGCCGCTTCATGCTGCAGGATTTGTTGGGCCATGTCTACAAACCGCTTGGCAGAATCGGCTGGAAGCCCGGCGTGCTTCTCACCAGCGCAATTGTCGTTGCGGCCTGGGGATACTTTCTGTATCAGGGTGTAATCGACCCGCTGGGCGGCATCAATTCCTTATGGCCGCTGTTTGGAATCTCAAACCAGTTGTTGAGCGCCATCGCCCTCTGCGTTGCCACCACCGTTTTGATTAAGATGCACCGTGCCCGCTATATGTGGATCACGGTTGCCCCGCTTGCCTGGCTGGTCACGGTAACCTTCACGGCGGGCCTTCAGAAAATCTTCGCTGAAAGTCCGAAGCTGGGCTTCCTATCGCACGCCACGGCGCTCAGTGACGCCATCGCTGCGGGCAAAATCGCGGCGGCAAAAATTCCGGAAACCCGGGCCGTCATTTTCAACGAGCGCCTGGACGCCGTCGTCTGCGGCGTATTTCTACTGCTGGTGACGATTATTCTGCTCGATTCCTTCCGCGTCTGGTACGGTTTGCTGCGCGGCACGCGCCCGCCGGTCAGTTCGGAATCCCCGTTCGTCCCGTCACAACTGGAAGCTGAGGTGGTATGAAAACGCTGCGGCGCATGCTCTCGCTGTTGAGTGACCTGGCTCGTGAGCTATCGGACCAAAACGCGTACGCGCGCCATCTGCAATTCACCAGCCGGAACCATTCCGCCGCCGAATGGAAAGCCTTTTCCGACGGCCGAAACCGCCGCAAATACCAGAACGCAAAATGCTGCTGACGGCGTAGTTACTCCTTTCGCGCCAAATGGCGTTATCATATTAGTCAGGTGGCGTAATGACAATCTCCGCAATTGCAGAGCTTCTAGGTGGCAGGAAGGTCCTCCGAAAAGACGTCGAAACCACGTCCGAATTGGTCGACTTAACCCGCGCGGGATTGCCAGTGGATATTTTGAACACAGTTGCGGGTGAACTCGATATGCAAAGAGTCGTGCTCGCTAAACTGCTTGGCATTTCGGAGCGCACCTTGAGCCGTCGTGTAACCATTAACGCCCGACTTACCGCCGAGGAGTCTGATCGCATGGTGCGTCTCGCTCGTGTCTTAGCGCTCGCCAAAGAAACGTTGGGAGACATGCAGAAAGCCGGCCGCTGGCTGCAAACACCCAACCGTGCTTTGGAAGGCGATCGGCCATTCGACCGTTTGGATACCGATGCGGGAGTTCGATCCGTCGAACAGGTTCTGGGCCGCATTGCCTACGGTGTTTACAGCTGATGCATGTCTGGCGAATCTCTAAAGCCAAATTCGCCGAAGCAGCATTCACCGGAGAGGGTGCCCGGCTCTTTGACGGCCGGTGGAATTTTCAAGGCGTGCCAATGGTGTATACGTCCTCTTCCCTGGCGTTGGCCGCCGTTGAATTCTTCGTGCACCTTGACCCCAGCGATGCGCCTGACGATCTGGTCTCCCTAAAGACCGAACTGCCAGACGGGTTCAACATAGAGAGGATGCAGGAGGATAGGCTACCGCTCAACTGGCGGAGGGTGGACAATAGGCATCTTCAAGAGATGGGCAGTAAATGGGTGAAACTGAAGAGTTCAGTTGCACTTGTGGTTCCTTCAGCCGTGGTCGAAGAGGAATGGAATGTTCTCCTGAACCCAACCCATCCGGACTTCGCCGCTATCGCTGTCGAGCGTGCCAAACCATTTCGCTACGATGAACGCATGTTCAAACGCGTCTGAAACAATTCCTCGGAACCCGGTAAACGACAATAGAAGCTAGCCCCGGAATGCTAGACCGTATTACCGTGCATGGCGCCCGCCAGCACAACCTGAAGAACATCAGCGTTGAAATCCCGCGCAACACGTTTACCGTAATCACCGGGTTGAGTGGTTCCGGCAAGAGTTCGCTCGCCTTCGACACAATCTATGCCGAGGGCCAGCGTCGCTATGTGGAAACGCTCTCGCCCTACGCGCGGCAATTCCTGGACCAAATGGAACGCCCCGACGTGGATTCGATTGACGGCCTGAGTCCGGCCATCTCCATCGAGCAAAAGACCACCACGCGCAGTCCGCGCTCCACGGTCGGAACCGTCACCGAAATTTACGATTATTTGCGGCTGCTCTTTTCTTCCATCGGCGTTCCCCACTGCCCGTTGTGCGGAGCCGAAATCGCGCGCCAGTCACCGTCTCAGATTCTGGATCAGGTCTTCGCCCTGCATCAGAATGAGCGCATTATGATCCTGGCTCCCATCGCCCGCGGACGCAAGGGCGAGTATAAGAAGGAACTCGAAGCTATTGCCAAAGGCGGCTTTCGCGCCCGTATCGACGGGGAACTCAAAACGCTGGACGAGCCGCTCAAACTCGATAAGCGCAAGAACCACAGCATCGAGGTGGTGATTGACCGACTGGTGGTAAAGAAAGGCATTGAGCAGCGCCTCGAAAACTCTATTCAGACGGCGCTGAAGTGGGCCGACGGCCTGGTTATCGTTGCTGTGATCGACGGCCAGGAGCGGCTTTACTCGGAGAAGCTCGCTTGCCCGAACGACGGCACCAGCATCCCACAACTGGAGCCGCGTTCGTTCTCGTTCAACAGCCCGTATGGCGCTTGTGAGACTTGCCACGGCGTGGGCAGCACCTGGGCCTTTGATTCTGCCAAGGTGGTCGCTGACCCTTCAAAGCCTTTGCTCGACGGGGGCCTCGGGCCCGGTTCTGCTTCTTCGTACATGAGCACGGCCTTGGGCCAGGCGGCCGAGGCCTACGGCATCGATCTGTCCGTCCCGTTTGAAGACCTGCCCAAGAAGACCCGCACGACGCTCCTTCATGGCAATAGCCAGTTTGCCGGCATCTTGAAAACTCTGGAAGAGAATTTCAGCCGCGCGAGCGAAGGATACAAGGAGTGGTTGATGGAGTACATGTCGCCAACCACCTGTCCCGATTGCCAGGGCCGCCGTCTGAAGCCGGCCAGCCTTGCGGTGAAGGTGAAAGGCGTCTCCATAGCCGACTTTACGGGCATGTCCATTGCGCGTGCGCTGCCGCTGGTACACGGTTGGAGCTTTACCGACCGCGAAGCGAAAGTGGTAGCGCGCGTGGTGGAAGAGATTTACAACCGGCTCGAATTTCTCGCCCAGGTCGGCCTCGACTACCTCAGTCTCGACCGCTCCTCCGCCACGCTTTCCGGCGGCGAAGCGCAGCGGATTCGTCTGGCTACTCAAATTGGCTCCAAGCTGCGCGGCGTGCTTTATGTGCTGGATGAGCCTTCCATCGGCCTGCATCCACGCGACAACGGCCGGCTGCTCGATACGTTGCATCGTTTGCGCGACCTGGGTAACACCGTCCTGGTAGTTGAGCACGATGCTGAAACCATTGAGCGTGCCGACTACGTCATTGACCTGGGGCCACGCGCCGGGCGTTTGGGCGGTGGCTTGATGGCCTCTGGCACGCCCGCGCAAATCATGCAGACTCCGCAATCGCTCACCGGCGAATATTTATCGGGTCAACTCTCCATTCCGCTGCCGCTGGTGCGCCGCTCCGGAAATGGTCTCGAGGTAACAGTGAAGGGTGCGCGGGAACACAATCTCAAGAACGTAGACGCGGCCTTTCCGCTCGGCGCCTTTACTGTCGTCACGGGCGTTTCGGGCAGCGGAAAATCCACGCTCGTTCACGATATTCTGTACCGGGCTCTGGCAAAGGAAGTCTACGGTTCCAGCGCGATGCCGGGCGAGCATGATGAAATCGTCGGGCTCAAAAATATCGACAAGGTAATCGAAATCGACCAGTCGCCCATTGGCCGCACGCCGCGCTCGAACCCCGCGACTTATACCGGCATGTTCACGCCCATTCGTGAACTCTATGCCATGCTGCCGGAATCCCGTGAACGCGGCTATAAGGCCGGCCGCTTCAGCTTCAACGTGAAAGGCGGCAGGTGTGAGGCTTGCCAGGGCGATGGTTTGAAGCGCATCGAGATGAACTTCCTGCCGGATGTTTTTGTGACTTGCGACATCTGCCGCGGAAGGCGTTACAACCTCGAAACGCTGCAAGTGAAATACAAGGGCAAAAGCATTGCGGACCTGCTGGAATCCACCGTGGAAGAAGCGTTGGAACTGCTTACCAACATTCCGCAGGTACATGCCAAGCTGAAAACGTTGACGGAGGTCGGCCTGGGCTATATTCATCTGGGCCAGTCTTCCACTACGCTGTCGGGTGGCGAGGCGCAGCGGATCAAGTTGGCGAAAGAGCTCAGCAAACGGCAGACCGGGAAAACGTTCTACTTACTCGACGAGCCTACGACCGGTTTGCATTTCGAGGACGTACGCCACTTGCTCGACGTGCTGCAGCGGCTGGTTGACCTGGGGAACACGGTTGTCGTAATTGAGCACAATCTCGATGTCATTAAAAGCGCGGATCATTTGATTGATCTCGGACCGGAAGGCGGCGAGCAGGGCGGCCATATTGTCGCCTTCGGAACACCGGAAGAGGTGATGCAGAGCCGCCGCAGTCATACCGCCGCCGCCTTGCGGAAGATGATAATGAAGGCGGACCATGCTGCCTGAGAACATCCAAGATTCCCTGCCGGAGCCTGGGGAAACAGTTCTGACTTCTGGGCCTGTGGCGGCCGCTTCACAACCGGCTCCGCGGGAGCCGTTCTGGGGCTATACGGATCTGGCGATGATGATCGGTCTTCTGACCGGTTCCATCGTGCTCCTACTGGTGTTTGCCGGCCTGTTTATCTCGGCACGGCCCGATCTCAAAACAGACCCGATATTTTTACTGGCTACCCAGCTTGGGCTCTACGTTTTCGTCTATATCTGCTTTTGGGCGATCTTTAGAACCCGCTATGACCGCCCTGTCTTCTCTTCGTTAGGATGGCGGCGAAGCAATTTCAGTCCGCTATTGGCAGTTGTATGCGGCGGAGTACTGGCTTTCCTGGTGGCCCTGGCCGGTTCTCTCATGCAGACGCCGAAGGTGAAATCCCCGCTCGACGATCTAACGAGCACCCCAGTCCTGCTGACTCTTTTTGGGCTGATGGCTATTACCGTCGCGCCACTATTTGAAGAAATGCTTTTCAGAGGCTTCCTGCAGCCTTTGCTCTCGCGTACTTTGGGTATCGTGGCCGGCATCGGAATCACAGCCTCTATCTTTGGAGCCATGCATGCCCCCGAATATGCCATGGCTTGGCAATACGTCGTTTTAATCGCGTTGGCCGGAGCCGCTTTCGGCTGGGTCCGCGCGCGCAGCAATTCCATCATTCCCTGCACCATCATGCATGGATCGTTTAACTTGGCTTCCGTGATAGTGTTGGCAGTTTCGAAATACGCTCCCCATTCTTTGACATGACGACCACCGCAGTTTTAACCCAGACAATCGAAACCATCGAATGGACGGCCTCCGGGGTCGTCATGATTGATCAAACGCGCCTGCCGCGCGAGACGCTTTTCGTCACGTGCCGGAATTATGTGGAGGTAGCCGATGCTATTCGAGGCATGATTATCCGCGGCGCACCAGCCATCGGCGTGGCCGCCGCCATGGGGGTCGCGATCGGCGCGCAGCAATCGAACAATCTGGAGGCGGACATGCCTGTGATTTGCGAAACGCTCGCCAAAACGCGCCCTACCGCCGTGAATCTCTTCTGGGCCATCGACCGCATGCGGCGGCTGTATGAAGGCGCCAAACATCTCGATGTTTCAGCGATCCGGCAGTTGTTGGTAGCCGAAGCGCAAAAGGTACGGGAAGAAGACATCGCCATCAACAAAGCGATTGGCGCGCACGGCGCACCCTTGGTGCCGGATGGCAAGACCGTGCTGACCCACTGCAATGCCGGAGCACTGGCGACGGCCGGTTTCGGGACCGCGCTGGGCGTGATCCGCGCCGCTGTCCAGATGGGCAAGAAAGTAGACGTTTTCGCCGATGAAACCCGTCCTTTTCTGCAAGGCGCGCGTCTCACTGCTTGGGAATTGCAGCGTGACGGCATCGAAACTACGCTCATCACCGACAACATGGCCGGCCATTTTCTGAAGAGTGGGCGCATCGGCTGCGTAGTGGTCGGAGCTGACCGCATCGCCGCTAACGGCGATGTGGCAAACAAGATCGGTACTTATGGCGTGGCTGTCCTGGCCAAAGAAAACAATGTGCCCTTTTATGTGGCCGCGCCGGTCTCCACGCTCGATCTGACTCTCGCGTCGGGCGACCAGATTCCTATCGAGGAGCGCGCCGCAAACGAAGTCACGCACCTGCAAGGTGTGCACATCGCGCCCGACGGTATTCGCGTGGCAAACCCTGCCTTCGACGTTACTCCCAATCGTTATGTATCGGCCATTATTACCGAACGCGGCGTGGCGCGCGCTCCCTTTACAGAAAGTTTGCAGCAGCTATGCGGATGACATCTTTGTGGCCGCCGCGCCGCCGCTCAAGCCGGTTGTTATGCTCGAACCTTGCTCGAACCAGATTGGCTCGAACCAGATTGGCTCAAGGCATCTGGCTTGCGCCTTTAGCGCTAATCCTCGCGGGCGTCAGCCTCTACGCTGCCGGCGAGATTCCCAGTCCGCCGGGCAACCTGGTCAGCATTCTTTCAGGCGAGTTAACCCGCGAATTCGACGTGTTAAAAACCAAGGGCGATCCGGCGGCGCTGCCGTATTACATGGCGTACGAGGTCACCGACCAGGAGAACGATGCGGAATCTGCTTCGCTGGGCGCGCTAGTCAACAATATTCACAATCACGAGCGGGGAGTCGACACAACCATCCGTATCGGAAACCCGAAATTTGACAACTATCACCCCTTCAAAGGGCAGCCGATTCGTTTCACGGTCAACACCGCACTAAGTTTGGATGACGATGCAAACCAGATCCGCCGAGTTCTCTGGTCGGAATCGGACCGTGTCTACAAACTCGGCTCGCGCCGTCTACTGCAATTAAAGACGGACAACCAGTTAGTGGCGGAGCAAAGCGAGACCAACGCCGATTTCTCGACGGAGCCGGCTGCCACCTACGCCAAGCTGCCGGAGACTTACCGCTTCGACGGGGCCGCTTGGGCGGATAAGCTGCGTACCTGGTCAGCCGAGTTTAAGAGCCACCCGCAAATCGTCGCCTCGAACGTAAGTTACCGCGCGTCCCGCGAAACTCGTACCTTCGTCAACACGGAAGGCTCCGCGATTCAGCTCGGCAGCAATTTATTCCGCCTGGAGATTCAAGGCGGCGCAATCGCGCAGGATGGCATGCAGTTGCAAACCTTCACCAGCATCGAAGCCTCCGAGCCCGGCCACTTGCCGGCAGACAGCGTGGTGCGCACCAGGGTTCGCGAACTTGCGGATAAGCTGGATGCTCTAGTGAAGGCTCCTCCGGCCGAACCCATTGTTTGCCCCGCTATTCTTTCCGGCCGTGCCTCGGCTGTGTTCTTCCATGAAATCTTCGGTCACCGCGTGGAAGGGCACCGCCAGAAAGATATTTCGGAAGGTCAGACGTTCACGAAAATGCTCGGAACCAAAGTGTTGCCGAGCTTTATCAGTGTCGATTTCGACGCCACCCGCACCAATTATCAAGGCGCTGATCTGATAGGCCACTATGAATATGATGACGAAGGCGTGAAGGCGCGGCCCGTGAAGGTGGTCGAAGATGGCGTGCTCAAGACGTTTCTCTTGAGCCGTTCGCCGGTTGGGGAGTTTGTGCAGTCGAACGGGCACGGGCGGCGGCAGCCCGGCTTTGAGA
>DATHIZ010000622.1:0-8779 GCA_035316385.1 Bryobacteraceae bacterium
TGTTCGGCATTACTTGCAACAGCGGTGTTGGCGAGACGAAGGAACCCGGTTTCGCGCCGGCCGCCGCCGTCTCCTCGCGCTGCTGCGGAGGAGTCCGCCGGTTCTCGGGAGCGTTCGAATCCCAGCCATTGATGACTGAGCCGGCAGTTGATTGTGGGCCTGACGTTTGCACCGGGGCGGCCGGGGACTGCGGCTTCGCGGCGTTGGCTGCCTCTGTCCCGGATGGTTCCGTCCCGGATGGGGCGCTGTAAACCGGAGGCGTTACGCCGCCCGCATTGCTTGCCAACTCCGAATGAGCGGGAGCCGGAGGCAGCGGCACGGGAACGGATACCCGGCCATTTTCGCCGTTTCTATAAATCATCGGCCGGCGTCCGGTTCCTGCAGCGGCGGGGCGGCCAGCCGCTTCGGGAGCCGGCTTTCCAACACGGTCTCCTGCTACAGGTGCTACCGGCGCCGGCTCCTGTCCTTTGCTGAGATCGAGCGTGTGATCTGCGCGTCCGCTTGCCGCGCTGCCCGTCGCATCGAGCACCCGCTGGCTTCCCATTACTGTGCTCTGGTCATTGCCGTGGACTTCCAACCGGAAGGTCACATCGTTCGAAACCGGCTTGTACAGCACTGACCCATCCGCTACCTGCGCTGGATCCAGGTGGATTACACGATGTTGGGCGCCATCGAAGATCTGCAGGATTGCATCGCTGGCCGAAGCCACGGTGAGGTTACGCCGGTTCCAGCTAAGCAGCAGCCTATCGCCTTGGCTGTCGACATGCACGCCAAGATCCGTACCCGGGAAAATTACCCGCATGATCTGCGAGAGCCTTCCACTGTTGGATCCCAGTCCCTTGACCGCGAGTACAGCAAAGGTGATGCCGGAAAAAAGTAAAAAGACCAAGCCTGCCGTGACCCACGGAACTGCGCGAGCCGGCTTGTTTCTGTTGCCGATCACCATCGGCAGTCCCGATACTTCGGCGGGACGTTCCCTGTGGGCGCTACTGCCGGATGCCTTTTCGGGTTCGACAATCCGGCTTGGCTCCCGCGCGCTGTCATAGCTTGGGTAGGGAAGCTCTGGTCCGCCGGCTGTTCGGAAAAGCGTGTCTGCGTCCCAGTTCTGCCGGCCCCGCGCGGTGGGTGTCTGGAAACCAAGGTCAGTCTGCGAAGCGGCGTCGCGCGGTTCCGTCTTTTGCTTTCCGGGCAGGAACGCGAGCATGGCCTGTTTGACTGACTCACCCATCTTCTTCCACTCCTCGCGCCTGTCGTTATCGCTGGTTTGATAAGGCTTCAAGAAGTGATCTTCACTGACCTTCGCCCGCATGGCCAGGTCTATCGGTTCGCTGACTCGCCGCATCTCCGTGGAGAGCCGCACCGAACTCCACCGGTATTCATCGGCGGAAAGACGCGCGCCCTCTACCTTGGAATAGATCTCCACGATCGCCTGCGTATCGGCTTCGCGCCAAATTACTAGCGCCAGGTCTTCCGGACTCTTGAAATGGCGGTTATGAAAATCGATATCGCTGGTCAGCAGACCGCTGCTGCCGCGCAGGGAGAACCAGCCGACCAGTTTTAGAGCCGCGAGTTCCGCGTCTTTGGCCGCTTCGGCCGAAGCTGTAATAAAAGCCTTGTCCAGGCGTTCGCGTCTTGCCAGATCGCTTCGCGGACCTGAGTCCTTAAAGGTCTTCAGCGCATCTACTCTGGTAGCGCCGGTTTCGACGCTGCCGAAAAGCAGACCGCTGATTTCCGTTTGGGCATGTGTCTTGTCGCGCACGGCGCGCGTTAATTCACAAATAGCCTCGACCAGATAGGGAGCGAGCTGAACGGTGTGAGACAGATTCCGCAAGGGGTTCGCGCGACTTTGGTTAGCGACAGTCATGGGCGTACTCGCAGTCAGCTTGGATCATCAACAAAGCGACCTAGGCTGTTTCGGCCTGTTCCAGCCGGCGTGAGTAATACCGGCCGCTTTCAATAGCATAGCTTTTTCCGCGTCCAGATGGAGCCTTACACAGCGCCAGCGGAAATAGTTCATAAAGCCTCTTCTCCGCGATCGTTGTTCCTGATGCGGACTACTTCGCTGATTTCGGAAACGAAGATTTTCCCATCCCCGATCTTTCCCGAACGCGCGACGTTTGCCACAATCTGGATCACTTCATCCGAACGATTATCGGCAACCACCATCTCAATTTTGATTTTGGGTAGCAGATCGACTACATACTCTTGCCCGCGATAGATTTCCGTGTGGCCCTTCTGGCGGCCATGGCCGCGAATTTCGGTGACCATGATTCCGGAGACCCCGGCCGCGGTAAGCGCTTCCTTAACGGAATCGAGCTTGTGCGGTTGTATGACCGCTTCAATTTTTTTCATCGCCGCAGACTTTCCTAGTCAAACGTATAGCCTTCTTCACCGTGCAAGCTCACATCGAGACCCTGCCGCTCTTCTTCTTCCGAGACGCGGATTCCGAGCAGCGTATCACAGATTTTTAGAATGATCAGTGTGCCCACGATGGCCAATCCACAGGAGATGAGGATTCCGATAAATTGGTTCAGCACCTGGGCTCCATTCCCGTCCACTAATCCAAGCGGCATAGCCTTGCCGCTCGCATCCTTTAAGACGTCATTTACGGCGTTGGTCGCAAAGACTCCGGTCAGGAGTGCGCCTAACGTGCCGCCCGCTCCGTGTACGCCAAAGGCATCCAGAGAATCGTCGTAGCCGAAGCGTGACTTAACCGCGGTGGCCATGAAGAAACAAACGATACCGGCCGCAAAACCGATTACTAACGATGCTAAAGGCGTGACGAATCCGGAAGCCGGTGTAATGGCGACCAATCCTGCCACGGCTCCTGAAATCGCGCCCAGCACCGTCGGTTTGCCATGCTTGATCCATTCGGAAAACATCCAGCCCAGGGTCGCGGCGGCGGCCGCAATATGCGTGGCTGCAAAGGCGCTCGTGGCCAAAGCGGATGCCGCCAGCGCGCTGCCGGCATTAAACCCGAACCAACCAACCCACAGAAGACAAGCGCCGATGGTGCTGAGCACGACGCTATGCGGTTTGATGGGTTCTTTCGGATAGCCCTTGCGCTTCCCCAAATAGAGAGCGCATACCAGCGCCGATACTCCAGAGGTGATGTGCACCACCGTGCCGCCCGCGAAGTCGAGGCAGGGAATGCGGCCGCCGGAGAAAGCGTTGAGGAAGCCGCCCTTGCCCCAAACCATGTGCGCCATGGGCAGATACACAATCACCAGCCAGAGGCTCGAAAAGAGCAGCATTGCGCTGAACTTCATCCGTTCCGCGAATGCTCCCGTTATCAACGCCGGCGTGATGATTGCGAACATCAACTGGAACAACATGAACGTCTGCTGCGGAATGGTCGCGGCGTAGTCCGGATTGGGCGCAGCGCCCACGTTGTGCAAACCCAGGTATTGAAATCCACCAAGAAAGGGCGAACCTTCTCCAAATGCCAGGCTGTACCCGAATAGCACCCACCAGACAGTAACCAGCGCCATCAGGACAAAACTTTGCATCATGGTTCCGAGCACGTTCTTGCGGCGAACCAGGCCGCCGTAAAACAAAGCCAGTCCTGGGCCGGTCATCATCAATACCAATGCCGTACTCACCAGCATCCAGGCATTGTCACCGGCGGATTGCGCCGCCTTAATCGCTGAGTCCACCCCGGTTGCGTTTGGGGTGCCCTGCGCTAGGACGGCCGCACTCGCGCTTAGCCACAAGACGAGCATCTTTGTTCTCAAAAAAACCTCCTGGTATTTTTACGGCGGCGTCCGCGAGACCAGCTTTTTCAGTCAATCGCCACGTTGTAATCCGTCAGCCACAAATAAGTTCGAAAGGCATGGTGGAAAACATTGTATTTGATTTGTCAGCATAATTGAATGCACTACTGCTACACAAGCATTGAGTGCGATCATGACGCCGTTTTTCTTATCCATCATAGGCCAATGCCTAAAGGGCTTCCGGGCCAGCGCTTAAAGGGTTCGGAACCTTTGCTTTGGCGCGGACGATGATAGTAGTTAGGCGATAGTAGTTATACGTGCGCAAAGCCGCAAAGCGGCGCGATCGAAGTGGTCTATCCAACACTTCTACTTCGAATGTGATTCTGGGGCTGTAGTAGAGTGGCAGCAGGCCCCCAACGCAGCAACCTTCGTGTGGAAGTTATCGCGGCTACCCTGATAAACTAGGACTTCATTTTCATCGCTGGATCGAGTTGCGCCGGTGAATTCCCCTGCTACTCTCGCCCTGGACGTTTCTGAGGAGTAAAATTCCGTTCTATGAAATATATTTTCACGTCTGAATCCGTCACCGAAGGCCATCCCGATAAAATCGCGGATCAGGTTTCCGATGCCGTACTTGATGCTGTTTTGGCAGACGACCCGATGAGCCGGGTCGCTTGCGAGACGCTGGTGACCACGGGCATTTGTATCGTAGCCGGTGAAATTACCACGAAGACCTACATCGATATTCAAAAGCTGGTCCGCGGCGTCATCCACGAAATTGGATACAACGATGCGGCTTTTGGGTTCGATTCCAAGACTTGCGCGGTCGTGAATATGATTCAGACGCAGTCGCCCGACATCGCCATGGGTGTCGATACGGGCGGCGCCGGCGACCAGGGGCTGATGTTCGGCTACGCCTGCGATGAAACGGCGGAGCTAATGCCTCTGCCCATCATGCTGGCTCACAAACTCGTCCGCCGCCTGAGCGAATCGCGCCGGTCCGGGGAGCTGAAGTACCTGCGCCCAGATGGCAAGAGCCAGGTCAGCGTCGAGTATGTCAACGATAAGCCCAGCCGCATCGACGCGGTAGTCATCTCTACCCAGCACTCCGACGACGTAAGCACGGAGCAGCTCCGCGCGGATGTCAAGAAATACATCATTGACGCGGTCATTCCCGCCAATATGGTGGACGCGGAGACCAAATTTCATATCAATCCAACCGGACGCTTTGTCATCGGCGGCCCACATGGGGATACCGGACTCACCGGGCGCAAGATCATCGTGGATACATATGGCGGCATGGGCCGGCATGGCGGCGGCGCGTTCTCGGGCAAGGATCCGACAAAGGTCGACCGTTCGGCTTGCTACATGGCTCGCTACGTGGCCAAGAATTTGGTGGCTGCGGGTCTGGCCTCGCGCGTCGAAGTACAGCTTGCCTACGCCATCGGCGTGGCCGATCCGGTTTCCGTTATGGTGAACAGTTTTGGCACCGGCAACGTGGATGATGTGCGTCTGTCTGAAATCGTCCGCGAGAACTTCTCGCTGACGCCCGCGGGCATGATCAAATCGCTGGATCTGCGCCGTCCCATCTACCAGAAGACGGCCGCTTTCGGCCATTTCGGGCAGACTGCGGAAACATTTACCTGGGAGGCAACCGACAAGGCCGAAGCCCTGCGCGCCTCCGCTCAACTCACCGCCGCGGCGGTTTCGGTTTAAGAAGAGGGGCGCGCGATTCGTGGAACCGCGCGCCTCCTCAAGCGAATCTGTATAGGTATACCCGGACAAATACGAAGTGTCAATAGCAGCAGACTGTAAACGATCTTTAGAAGTAGAAATTCCGCTCGATGAAGTCGACAAGGCCCGCGAACGGGTCACCAACTCGATTCGCCAACGTGTGCGGCTGCCCGGTTTTCGTCCCGGCAAAGCGCCGCTCAGCATGATTCAATCCCGCTTTGAAAGCGATATCAGGAACGAAGTTCTTGAGCTGCTGCTGCCACAGGCTTTTCGTGAGCGGGTCCAAAAGGAAGAGCTCAAAGTTGTCGGTCAGCCGGACATTGCGGATCTTCAGTTCGAGCCCGGCCAGCCGATTCGCTTCAAGGCCGATTTTGAAGTGGCTCCCGAGTTTGAGATTGCCGAGTATCACGGTCTTCCCGTGAAGTACGAGGAACCGGTGGTGGACGACGAAGAAGTGGCGAAGCGTCTGGATTCCATGCGCGAAAGCAAAGCCGACTACGTCAATCTGGATCCACGCCCGGCGGAAAAGGGCGACTTTGTGCTGGTTCAGCTCAAATCCCTTTCCGGCCTTGCCGAGCCGATCGAACAGGAAGTACAGATTGAAGTCGGCGCCGAAGATACATTGCCGGCCTTTAATGAGGTGCTGTTGGGTGCAAGTCCCGGCGAGGCGAAAGAAGTTGACGTTACCTATCCTGAGGACTACGGTCAGGAAAAGTTGGCCGGAAAAACCGTCCGCTTAGAGCTCGCTCTGAAGTTCGTCCGTAAAAAGGAATTACCCGCGCTCGACGATGAGTTTGCGCGCGACCTGGGCGATTACCAGACGCTTGACGAGTTGAAAGACGCGATCAAGAAGACTATTTTTCATGAGAAGCAGTACACGGCTCAGCAGGTCGCCAAGGAAGCCCTGATCGATAAGCTGCTCGAAAGTAATGAGTTTCCCGTTCCGGAAGCGTACGTGGACCGGCAGATTGAGAATCAGGTGCGGATGCAGCTGCGCGAGTTGACCGGGCGCGGCATTGATCCCAATGCTCTCAACCTCGATTGGGCGAAACTGAAGGAAACGCAGCGGGAGAAGGCGGTTCGCAACGTCAAAGCCTCCCTGCTGCTGGAGAAAATCTCGGATAAGGAAGGCATCCAGGCTTCGAAGGAAGAGGTGGATCGTGAGGTGCAGCGCCTGGCCCGTCAAGAGCGGGAAGCGGTGGCTGTGACACGCGCCCGGCTGGAGAAGGAAGGCACTTTGAGCCGTATTTCTGGACATATCCAAACCGAGAAAACGTTGCACTTTGTGTTCGACCAGGCACAAAAACATGCCTAGGTTCGATCTCCAGTCCCTGCTAGTGTTGATATACTGATTATGTAAGTCGTTCCAACCAGGGAGAGGAATGCCGTGATTTTTCTTTCCGTAGGAGAACTAGTTTGAAGCGTGCCGGATCCGACGATTCACTTCGCTGTTCGTTCTGCCATAAAAGCCAAGACGTAGTCGGTAAGCTCATTTCCTCCCCTAGTGATTACCCCCGTGCGTACATTTGTGACGAATGCATAGCTGTCTGCAATTCGATTATTGAAGACGACCGTCACGAGAAAAGCTACGGGACGCCTGGGAAACTTCCTCGGCCGCTCGAGCTGAAAGAGTATCTGGACCAATACGTCATCGGGCAGGATTCCACTAAAAAGAAACTTGCCGTGGCGGTGTATAACCACTACAAGCGTATCCAGATGAACAAGTTGCGGGGCGGGGAGGTGGAGCTTTCGAAATCGAATATTCTGCTGATTGGCCCTACCGGTACCGGCAAAACGCTGCTTGCCCAAACGCTGGCGCGGATACTGGATGTCCCCTTTGCCATCGTGGACGCTACCACCCTAACCGAGGCGGGTTACGTGGGCGAGGATGTGGAAAACATCATTTTGCGGCTGCTGCAAAATGCGGATTGGGACGTGCCTCGCGCTCAAACCGGCATCATCTACATCGACGAGATTGATAAGATCGGGCGCAAAGACGAGAACCCCTCGATCACGCGCGATGTTTCGGGTGAAGGTGTCCAGCAGGCCTTGCTTAAGATTCTGGAAGGCACCGTCGCCAACGTTCCGCCGCAGGGTGGCCGCAAGCATCCGCACCAGGAGTTCACGCCGGTTGATACCACCAATATCCTGTTCATTTGTGGCGGCGCGTTCATCGGACTGGAAAAGGTGATTGCGCGGCGCGTCGGGACCAAGTCCATCGGTTTCGTGGCGCCGGAGGAAAAGGATACGCGCCGCAGCATGGCGTCAGCCCGCCGTGACGTGGACCTGCTGAGCCGCTGCCAGCCGGTTGACCTGATCAAATACGGATTTATCCCCGAGTTTATTGGCCGTATGCCTGTCACTGCCATCCTGGAAGACCTGTCCAAGGATGCATTGGTTCAAATTCTCACCAAGCCCAAAAACGCGATTATTCGGCAGTACCAAAAGCTCTTCGAGTTTGAGAATGTTAAGCTCAAATTTAGCGACGACGCCTTGGAGGCTGTTGCGCAACTGGCCATGGAGCGCAAGGTAGGCGCCCGCGGCCTGCGAATGATCTTGGAAGATCTGATGCTGGATCTGATGTACTATCTCCCCACGTTTAAGAAGGTTCGCGAGTTCGCAGTGACCAAGGAGATGGTGCTGTCGCAGAAGATCAACATGGCTGTGCTCGAGAAGGCGGGCTAGGCCGGCCGCCCTTTACCTGAAAGAGGCCTGCCTACTAGGACTGCCGCTTGGCAGTAATCTTCAAATCACGCCGCTCTCTGTACTTGTATTGCGGACTCAGGCAAATCGCCTAGAAAGTCAAAATGGTTACCACTAAAGACAAAACGGATACCAAGCGATTACCCATGATGCCGATAAGGGACGTCATCATATTCCCTTACATGATGACTCCGTTCGTGGTTGGGCGCGAATCGAGCGTGCGTGCATTGGAAGAAGCGCTGCTGGGAGATAAGAAGATCTTCCTGGCCACGCAGCACGACGCTTCGGTCGACGAACCCCGTCCCGATGAGATTTATTCGGTTGGTACGGTCGCCAATATCGTACAGAGCCTGAAGCAGCCGGACGGCAATATTAAAGTTCTGGTAGAGGGCGTCGAGCGCGGCAAGATCGTCTCGGTGAGCGAAGAAGAAGGGTATTTCCGCGCGGTGGTGAAGACGGTTTCCTTTAAAGTGGAGCCGGGAACTCAGCTGGAAGCCCTGACCGGACGCGTGACCGGCCTGTTCGAACAGTACGTCAAGTTAAGTCAAAATCTGAATTATGAGACCATGATCGCCGCCATCCGGGTGGACGCTCCGGGCAAGTTGTCCGATACCGTCGGCGCTAATTTG
>DATHIZ010000623.1:0-2954 GCA_035316385.1 Bryobacteraceae bacterium
CAATGCCAGCGACCGCGTGGACATCCGGAGCGAAGGCTCGCTGACCGGCGACGTGATCGCGCAGCGCATCTCGATCGAAGATGGCGCGTTCTTCAAGGGCGGCATCGACATCCGCAAGCCGGGCAGCCCGGACAAGGCGGCGACCGAGGCGGCGAAGCCGGTATCGGTCTAAACCTCGAACAAACGGCGCGTAGCAACTGGCAGCAAACGAAGCCCCGGAGGCGCAGTATCCGCCCGGGGCTTTTGTGCGTTTCGGATCCTCAGTGTCAGCCATTTCGAGCCTACCCAGGTCGAGACCTGGGCCAGCATTGGCTGGCTGGGTAACTATGAGCTATGCGTCTTTGTTAACCCCGGCCCGAGATCGCTTTTTGAATTTATGCGAATCTCCTCGTTTGTTCTCGCACGATGGGCGTATTGTCTTCCGCGTGGTTCTTCTGCCACATCCACAATTACATTCGGAAGGTGACACGTATGAAAGCTCTGTCCCGATTTATCGGTATAGCCGCTGGCCTTGGCGCGATCATTTGTACGTCCCAAAGCCTCTCAGCCCAAAATGAGGCCCGAGCGAATTCGGGCACGCCCGGTTACACAAAAATGGCGCCGGTTCCTCTGACCTCTGTCCGAACCGTGACTTCTTCACCGGTTTTGACCTATCCTGCCGGCGCCAAAACTTCCAAAGGCCAGGTTTCGTTCGACGAAAACGGTGGGAGCGTATCACGCGAAAGGGCAAGCACGAACGCCGCGTCCAGCGCCAACTCTGCCGTCATCGGAAATGGGACGCTTTTTGGATTGGACACTGTCCCGACCTTCGAAGGTGCCTTCGCAGCTACCGGCGGTCCGAGCATGGGGCAGGTCTTCCCTTACGTCATGATTGGAAACGACCCACTGGTCGGCGGCACCACGACGATTCCCGCCAAGATCACAACGGTTGCGCTTCAGTTGCTGAATGCGGACGGCAGCGTGAACAAAGTCGTCTCCTACAACCCATTTGAGAACAATACTTTGGATTCTCCAGTCTTCCAGAATGCGCTTTACGGCGATGGACGCACGCAATTTACCGATGCGATCCAGCGTGCCGAGTTCTTCAACACGATGAAGCAGAACTGGCACACTCGTCTGGATCCAACCATCGTCAATCGCATCACCGTCACGGTTCCGCGATTTGTGAATGTTCGTCTCCCGGACGGCACGATTCAGCAGGTCCAGAACTACTATCTGGGGACCGCTCCGAATGGTGATTCGTTTGTCGAACTGCTGGACTTGTTCTTCAACAGCGTCTTCGACAATGCCGTAAGCAACGACATCAATGGCGGAAACGACACCACGGACGCCTTCAACATGGAGCTATATCCAAACACCTTCCTGTTTTCGATCGACAATAAGGGACAATTTGCGACCTGCTGCGTTCTCGGCTTTCATACCTACTTCCTGGATTCCACTACCGTGCCGCAACCACGCTGGGTAGTTGCCTTTGCAAGCTGGATCTCTCCGGGGCTGTTCGGCTCGGGATTCCAGGATGTCACCGGCCTTTCACACGAGGTCACCGAAGCCTATAACGATCCCTTCGTCAACACCCTGGTTCCGACATGGCAGTTCCCGGGCCAGCCTGCGACTTCGAAAGTCTGCCAGGGGAACCTGGAAACAGGGGATCCTGTTGAAGTGTTGCCTGATGCTACGGTTGCGATTCCGCTGAGGGAGAACGGGAAGATATTCACCTTCCACCCGCAGACAGAGGCCTTATTGCAATGGTTCAGCCAGGGCCCCGCTTCGAATGCAATAGACGGCGCATTCAGTTATCCCGACGAAAATGCGCTTCCGCACTCGGCTGTGCCTTGTCCGAAATAGAAATATCTCAAACGAGGATTGAGACAGGCGCTGGAATTTCCAGCGCCTGTTTTCTTTGTGCTTCAAGGTGTACGAGACGACTCTTCGATAATTCAGCGGCGTTTGAAGCGGCGCAGCAGGCTGCCGGGGATGGGGACCTTCATCAGTACGGTGAATGCGATGTAGAGCGCGCCGTAAGGGATGAGGACGGCGGCGGCGGTGAGGATGGCTGCGCGCACGCCGGTGCTGTGGATGGGCAGATGACGATGCAGCAGGTAGCAGAGTAGGGCCGCGACGATGGCGGCGAGCCACAGGCGGAGGACGCGGCTGGCGGGGTAGTCGACCACGCCGATGCGTTGATGCATGGCGCGGCGGAGCAGCGAGTACTCGAGCCATGCGGCGAGGCCGGCGGAGAGCGTGAGGCCGGCGACGCCCCAGCGCGGGTCAATGCCAAGCAGGTGGGGCAGGGGATTCGAAAAGAAATAGCCCAGCCCGAGAGTGAGGGCGACGCGGATGACGGCAAAGTTGAGCGGGGTGCGCGTATTGCGCAGCGCGTAGAAGGCCGATGAGTAAAGGCGGCCGGAGGTGCCAGCGAGCAGGCCGACGCCGGAGCCGGCGAGCGCGCTCCAGACGTAGGTCACGTCGCGCGAGTTGAAGTGGCCGGTGCGATAGATGGCGGCGACCACCACATCGCCGAGCACGACGAAGGCGACAGCGGAGGGGACGACGAACCAGGCGATCTGCTGCAGGCCGGCGGCGAGGCGCGCGCGCAGCTTGGCGGCAATCTGCTCCGGGGTGCCGAGAGCGGCGGACATGGCGGGCAACTCCGCGGCGGAGACGGCCATGCCGAAGAGCGAGACGGGAAGCTGGTTGATGATCTGCGCGTAACTGAGCGCGGCGACCGCGCCTGTGGGCAGGGGGCTGGCGAGCATCTGGTCGACAAAGGCGCTCAACTGCACGACGCCGCGGCTGATGAAGACCGGGAAGAAATTGTGCACGATGGTGCGCACGTGCTCCGAGCGGAAGGTGGCCTTCCATTCGAGCGGCCTAAGCAGGCGCAGGACTGCCGGGATCTGGACGAAGAACTGCAGCGCGGAGCCGATGACCGAGCCGATGGCCAGGGCGACGGC
>DATHIZ010000624.1:0-11571 GCA_035316385.1 Bryobacteraceae bacterium
CGACGGACCGGCAAAAATTTCTCCGGGACCGATTTTGTCCGCGTTGGCCCGACAGTTTTCTCCACAGCTTCTCGGTGTGGTTCTGATTTTCAACCAGATCAGCGAATATCATCTTCACTCGAACCGGCGACTTGGCTGCCAAATAGAATGGCGGGAGATTCCAGGCTGGCATTGTCGGCTGGAATCCGAAGCACGCGCTTAGGATCGATCGGAGATTGGCCATGCTTTGCGCTGATGACGACCAAGGTTGATTCTTACAGACCGCTTCTCTTTCAGGGCGTTGATGATTCTTCCGATCTGCTTGTCTACAAATTCAATTTCCTCGGAGTACCCAGCGCGTCCGTGTAACCGCCTTCCACGCCATTCTCCACGAGTTTCTGGCCTACGCTGACGGCTTGGAAATTCACTCCGAAAAGAACTAGGTACGGGGGCTGAACTCTTAGCGTCGTGTTTCGGCCTCTGATTTCGCTCAGGATCGCCTTGACCTTCAGCTTGTCGTAACACTGGATGTTCTCAAAACTATTGGTCCACGCCGTCAAGTCCGCCGCGGTATCCACGACCGCCGTGGCAACCGCGGACACCCGGCAAACCGACAACCACGGAATTGATTTCGGGCGAGTAAAAATCGTCCACCCCAGATCCGCTGGGTCCGTTGTAGAAATCATAGGCCGGGTGCTTATCAGACCACGCAGTGTAGCCGCCGTCACTACTTCAAACATCATGTTCACGCGAATAAAATCGTGCGGGTAGACCGGCTTGCAGCCGTTATTGGATCTCTTGGCAGGTAGTCGGGATCGATTCCGGCGCCTCCATCCAACGCTATGTAGTTTTTATCGATTGCTTCGTCGAATCCAACCGCCGTTCCCACGATGGCCGGGCACATGTTCTCACCGCCGGGAATACCATAGGGAGTTGTTTTTGCGGGCGGGGAGAGCGCGCGGTCGTAGCTTACGTCGTAATACATACCGATGGTTGGCGGCAATCCACCGGTGGCCAGGGCACCAGAGCCGGGGAAGGAATCCGAAGGCTTGGCTGTGGAAGCATGCGGGTATAAGACTCCGCTGTTGCTGAGTTCAGCCAGATTGGACAGTAAGACGTGCCGTATTTGACACTCGATATTCCGTTCGAGCAATTCTGAAAGTCCAGCGCGTGCATACCGTCGATGCTGATGAGCAGCACGCGGTTGACAACTTTGTCAGGCGCTGCATTAAGAGGCAGAGACGCCGGCGAGAGCGCAATGGCAGCCAATATCGTCAGGGCGATACTCGGCGGCCGAAATAGTCTGAGGGTCATGATTCTCCTAGATAAGGGTGTTGCGTCTTGTAGTTAGCAACCCATTTTTAATAAGTCATGACAGGAAGGTGAAAGAACTGCGGCAGGCCTTCATGAAAGTACCCAATCCACGGCGAGGGTACTTCTTTTGAGGATCTTTCAGGTACTTTTCAGGTTAGCCAGTTATGATAAGTGAGATTCACTATGCCTTCACTATATCGTGCCGCTCTAAGTACACTCTTGGTTATAGGCAGTTGCCACTTATTAGCCGCACAGAGTTACAAGATAACTGACTCCATTCCTATTGAAGGACCTGGCGCCTGGGACTATTTGACAGCTGACCCACAAGCTCACCGCCTCTATGTCTCACACGGTCCCGAGGTCGCAATGATTGACACGGCATCGGGCAAAGCGGCGGGCAAGATAACCGGCATGAAGCGCATTCACGGCATTGCCTTAGATAAAGCCCATAACCTTGGATTCGTCACTGATGGCGGAGGCAACGAAGTAGTCTTGTTCGATCTGAAAACGCTCGCGATTACCAAGAGAGTGAAGGCTGGCACTAACCCAGACGGGATCGTCTATGACGAAGTTTCGCGCCGGGTGTTCGCATTCAATGGAGGAACGAAGGATGCCACGGTCATCGACATTCCAAGCGGAGAGCTAGCAGGCACCATCGCGTTGGGCGGAAAGCCGGAATTCCCGGTCGCTGATGGTCATGGATCCGTGTATGACAACATCGAAGACAAAAGCGAAATTGTGCGGATCGATTCGAAGACACTTACCGTAAAAGCGCACTGGCCGATTGCTCCGTGCGAATCGCCCTCCGGCCTGGCCATTGACCTGGAGAAGCGAAGACTGTTTGCCGTCTGCGACAACAAAATGATGGCGGTAGTGGATGCCGATACAGGAAAAGTTTTGGCAACCCCGGCTATTGGAGACGGCCCCGATGCCGCGGCATTTGATCCTGGCTCCAAACTTATCTTCTCTTCGAATGGGGAAGACGGAACACTCACGGTACTTCGAGAATCGGGCAGGAATCAATTTTCCGTTGTCCAGACAGTATCGACAAAGGTCCGATCTAGAACGATGACGCTGGACCCGGCGACGCATAGACTGTATTTGCCCAGCGCGGATTTTGAAGCAGCGCCGGCGACTGCGAACGGCAATGCCCGCCGCCGTCCCAGCGCGCTGCCCGGTACGTTTAAGATTCTGGTACTGGAAACAACACGGTAAAAGTAGCGCCTTTGCCGGGCACGCTGTTCACTTTTATAGTGGCGTCATGATGCCGGGCGATTCCGGCGGCGAGCGAAAGGCCCAGTCCAGCGCCTTCTCGTGGAAGTTCGCGAACGTTGGCAGCCCGGTAAAAACGCTCAAATATGTGCGGCAACTCGGTCGGCAATATTCCCGCGCCATGGTCTTCAATGCTCAGTTGAACCTCGCGGCCAGATTGACGTAGATTCAGCTGAACTGTTCCTTCCGGCTGAGAGTATTTGATGGCATTATCGACCAGAACCAGAATCAAACGCCGGATAGCCGGCTCATTGCCGTAGATAGGGACAGGCTTTTCCGGAAGCCGGAAATGCAAGTGAATGCCTTTGGACGCAGCGACACTTTGCATACTGGTGCAGACGTCGTTCACCACCCGTTCCAGGTTTATGATCGACATCGGAATATCAAGATTATCCGCGTCGCAGCGCGCCAAAAAAAGAAGGTCTTCCACCAATTTCGTCATGCTCTCGGATTCGGAAACAATCTGATTCAGAGCGGCGCGATAACTTTCCGCCGGACGCGGCATGCGTCCGGCAATTTCGGCGGTAGTGCGAATAATGGCCAGAGGAGTTCGCAGTTCGTGAGAGGCGTCCGCGGTAAAGCGGGTCAAGCGCGTGACGGCGTCCTCCAAGCGGGCAAGCATGGAGTTCCATGTTTCCGACAAACGCTGGAGTTCATCGCCCGTCTGTGGAATCACAAGCCGCTGCGACAGGTTCCGAATGCCGATGGAGCGGGCGGCAACGGTAATATCGTCCACCGGCTTCAGGGCTCGGCCGCTGAGCCAGTATCCGCCCGCGGACGCGAAGGCAATCACCGCCGGAATCAGTCCGATGATCAGCCACCTCAGAGTGTCGAGCAAATGCTCGACGTTGTCGAGCTGAACCGCAAATGACACCTTCCAAGGACGGCCCGCCACAACCATGTTGCGCTCCAGCAAGCGGTAATTATGATCTCGAAAACGGAGTGTATGATATCCGGAGGTATCGAATGCAGCGGAGCGCCGCGGGAAGCTTGGATTCGAGGTGAATACGCGGCCGCTGCCCGGCTCAGCCGCGCTGAAAGACATATTCGAAGGGAGTCCTTCCGAGTATTCGCCCAGCTCCTCCGCGAGATGAACTCGCATGTCTTGCAGTTCCGCATTGAGATACGACTCCATGCTATGAACTTCCTGCGCCAGCGCAGCGTCAGTTTCCTGGGCCATGGTGTGCGAAAAAGAGATCCAAATCGCCAGCGCAAATAGACTAAGGGCAGCGGCTAGGGCAAGTGCGTACCACGCGGTGAGGCGAAAACGGATGGATCTTTGTATCACGGAAGAAGTTATTTGCAGTCCGGCAATTGCAGGCAGTAGCCGAATCCTCGAACCGTGTGGATCAGCTTCGGACCGAATGGCGCGTCGACTTTATTCCGCAGCAGGCGCACGAACGCTTCCACGGTATTTTCTTCCACCTCGCTATCAAAACCCCAGACGCTCTGCAGCATCACGCTCCGGCTGACCGGGCGTCCGGCATTGCGAAGCAGCACTTCCAGCAGACTGTATTCGGTCGGGGTTAGCGTGATGAGCCGGCCGTCGCGCGTGACCTTTCGGGTGGTGGTGTCCAGGCAAAGATCGGCGCATTTGAGGAAGACGGATTGTGGAATGGGTCCACGCCGGGCGATTGCCCTTAAACGAGCTAAAAGGATTTCAAAGGCGAAAGGCTTGGTGAGGTAATCGTCGGCTCCGGCGTCGAGGCCATTCACAACATCAGCCATGCGATCGCGTGCAGTTAGAAGTAGGATGGGTGTGTTGTTCGAGGATTGCCGGAGGCGCCTTACGACGGTAAAACCATCCATTCGCGGCAGCATGACATCCAGCACAATGACGTCGAAAGCAGAAGCAAGCGCAGTCGCAAGTCCTTCGCTTCCATCTTTCGCCACGTGGACAACATGTCCTTCTTCAGTCAAGCCCTGCTGTAGCAGGTCGGACATGCGTGCCTCATCTTCAACCACCAGAATCCGCATGGCTCTCTGATCCATGCTACCGAAAACCGCTTTAAATTCAGGGGAACGGGGCTTCAGGAATTATTCAGGAACGAATGCTGCAATTGTTTTTATGACCGCCGCACGCCCTAGCCGGTCCAAACACTCGACTCGCGCATAGTGCTCATGACCGCTCGCTACAACCCTACGCCTGCTTTAGACGAAAAGATTAAAGATGCTTATTTGAGGCAGAGGAGGGGAGATCGCCGCGCACTGGCCGCAGTTACACGCGATATTGGCTGGTCGAAATCAGCGGTGTCCCGCCGCGGCGCCGCGTTGTGTCTGACAAGAGCGAAAGAGTATCACTGGTCTGACGCGGAAGAGCAGATTCTGGAGAGATTCGGGCATTTGACCGCTGCCGCTATCCAGCGGCATCTTGCACGCGCCGGATTCCAGCGCTCCTGTGCCGCCATTCAATTGAAGCTGACCAGGCTTCGCATTAAACAAAATTTAGACGGCTACTCCGCCTGCGCCTTGGCTGCAGCGCTGGGTGTGGATGTACACAAAGTCTGCCTCTGGATAAAGCGAGGGCTGCTGCAAGCGCAACCGCGGCAGACGAGGCGAAGCAAGGAACAGGGCGGAGACACGTGGTGGATCGCGATACCCGCAGTCCGCCGGTTTATCCTGCGATTTCCGGAAGAAATCGATTTAGCCAGAGTCGAGAAAATCTGGTTCCTGGACGTGCTCACCGGCGGCAAGATCTGCCGCTAGAACGGCCACTAAATCGTGAAAAGACCAGCAACTTTAACGGAGAAGCCAGACAGCAGTTCACCGCCCTCCAGCGTTTGACTTTCATCGAGAATTTGCATCGAGGAAGCACGTGAATGCCGCTGTTTTCGGGTACAGCACCCAAACCTGCCGTGCTTCGGCTTGCAGGTATTGTTTTACTTTTATCTCCAGATCCTGGGCCGAATCGGACAGCGACACGATTTCAACCGCCAGATCGGGAGCGCCTTGAAAATAGCTGTCCGCATCGGTCGCGGCGATTCGATCTTTGCTGAGGACCGAGACATCCGGTGGCCGGATCGTTAACGGATCTTCAGTAAGGATGTAACCGGCTTCGGGAAACGTTTCGTAACAAACGGCTTTGTCGAGATACGCTTGAATGGCGATGAGAACAGACCGGCAATACGGCTCTGCAGCGACTTGGCGGGCGGCAAAGTAATAAGCACTCCAGCATCGATCTCATGCCGCGCACCTTCCGGCAGTTTGGCAAACTGTTCCAGTGTGATTGGCGCCGGGATCACGGTGACCATACCGCGAGTATAGATTGCAAAATACACTTGTCACTCGCTAAATCGTGAAGAGATCGACAACTTTAACGGAGAAGCCGGGCAGCAGTTCGCCACCCTCCAGCGTTTGACTGTCGTCGAGAATCTGGACCGGGGAAGCACCTGAAAACACGTGGATGCTTCTTGCTTTCGGGTATAGCACCCAGACCTGTTGCGCTCCGGCTTGCAGGTATTGCTTTGCTTTTATTTCCAAATCCCGGGCCGAATCGGGGGGCGTCACGATTTCAACTGCCAGATCAGGAGCGCCCTGAAAATAGCCGTCAGCATCGGTGGCTGCGATTCGATCTTTGCGGAGAATGGAAACATCAGGCTGCCGGATCGTTAGCGGATCTTGAGCGAGGATGTAACCGGTTTCCGGCAGAGCGCGGGCAACCGAGAACTGCCTCAGGTACAGCTGCAGAGCTTCCAGCACAGTTAGCGCGATTAGAGTATGCAACGACTTGGCGGGCAGCAAGGTGATGAGCACTCCAGCGTCAACCTCATGCCGCGCGCCTTCCGGCGGCAGTTTGGCGAACTCTTCCAACGTGATTCGCGCCGGGATCACGTTGGCCATATTGCGAGTATAGATTAAATACACGCCTCATGAATCGCCGTCAGTTTGTCTCTATAACCGCCTTGGCCGGGGTAGCCGCCGCCGCGCCAAAGCCCGTGACATCCACCAACTTGGAAGAGGTGACGGTGGGGGAACTACAGCGCAGGATGAGGCAGGAAGCGCTCACCGCCGAACAACTGACTACCCTCTATCTGGCGCGGATCGAAGACATCGATCGGAAAGGGCCTACCTTGCGATCCGTGATCGAGGTCAATCCGGACGCGCTTTCGATCGCTCGTTCGCTGGATGCGGAGTATAAGTCCAAGGGGCCGCGCGGGCCGCTGCACGGCATCCCTGTGCTGCTCAAAGACAACATTGAGACCAGCGACAAAATGCAGACCACCGCCGGTTCACTGGCGCTGGTGGGACAACCGGCGGCGCGCGATGCGTGGGTGGCGGAACGTCTGCGGAACGCGGGTGCAATCGTTCTGGGCAAAACAAATCTCAGCGAATGGGCGAATTTCCGCTCAACGCATTCAACCAGTGGATGGAGCGGTCGAGGCGGGTTGACGAAGAATCCTTATGCGCTCGATAGAAACGCCTGCGGATCCAGTTCGGGCACTGGCGCGGCCATTTCGGCAAACCTGGCGGCGTTAGGCGTGGGATCGGAAACCGACGGCTCGGTGGTCTGCCCTTCGTCGATGTGCGGCCTGGTGGGTATCAAACCGACTGTGGGTTTAATCAGCCGGGCGGGCATTATTCCCATTACGCACAGCCAGGACACGGCCGGACCCATGGCGCGCACGGTGCGGGATGCCGCGCTGCTGCTGGGAGCATTGACCGGAATAGATCCACGCGATGAAGCCACCCAAGCGAGCGATGGCAAATCGTTCCCGGATTACGCGCGCTTTTGCAATGTTCACGGACTGCGCGGCGCACGGATAGGAATCGCTCGGCAGTACTTCAACATGGGGCCTGGAGTGACAGCGGTGATGGAACACGCTATCGATCTCATGCGCCGGGCCGGAGCAGTAATTGTGGACCCGGTCGAGTTCGCCAGCTTCGAAGGATGGCACGACAGCGAGCAACAAGTCCTGCTATATGAGTTCAAGGCCGATCTCAATCAGTACCTGGCGGGACGCGGCGAGGCAGTGAGATCCCTGGAAGATTGCATCGCCTTCAACCGCGCGCACAGGCTGGAGGAGATGCCTTACTTTGAGCAGGAACTGATGGAGCAGGCGCAGGCAAAAGGGCCACTCAGCGAGAAAGCCTATACCGACGCTCTAGCGATGAACCATCGCATGACGCGCACGGAGGGGATTGACGCCATCCTGGCGAAACACAAGCTGGATGCGCTTGCGGGGCCGACCGCGGGGCCAGCCTGGCTGACCGACTTGGTAGATGGCGACCATCCCGACAGCGGATGTTCCTCGCCTGCCGCGGTGGCTGGCTATCCGCACATCACGGTACCGGCCGGATACCAGTTTGGCTTGCCACTGGGCCTTTCGTTCTTCGGCGCGGCCTGGAGCGAACCAAAACTGATCGCCCTCGCCTACGCGTTTGAGCAGGCGTCGAATATCAGGCGGAAACCAGAGTTTCTTGATACTGTCAAACTCTAGACAGATGCCAAATAGACCTAGAGTTGTCATTTTAGGCGGCGGGTTTGGCGGCCTGTATGCCGCGCAGGCGTTCAAACATGCACCGGTCGACGTGACTGTGATCGACCGCCGCAACTATCATCTCTTTCAGCCGCTCTTGTACCAGGTCGCGACCGGTTCGCTTTCACCCGGTGAAATTGCGGCTCCCATACGCGGGGTACTCAGTGAGCAAAAGAACACGAATGTTTTGCTGGGAGAAGCGGTAGATATAGACCCTGTGGAGAAAACGGTGCTACTGAAAGACGGCGCCACCGTTCCCTATGACTATTTGATCGTCGCGACCGGCTCGCAGGGCACCTACTTCGGACACGACGAGTGGAGCGCCTGGGCGCCCAATTTAAAGAACATCGACGATGCGACAATCATCCGGCATAAACTGCTGCTCGCCTTTGAAGCGGCCGAACGTTCTACCGATCCGGCGGAGAGAACGGCCTGGCTTACGTTCGTGATTGTGGGGGCGGGGCCCACCGGCGTGGAACTGGCGGGCGCCTTGGGTGAAATCGCCAATCATACCTTGACGCACGACTTCCGCTCGATTCATCCGCCCGACGCTCGAATATTAGTGGTGGATGGCGGAACACGGGTGCTCAGCACGTTTCCGGAGGACCTTTCCAAGAAAGCGGAGCAACAGCTTGGCAAGCTCTGCGTCCGCGTCCGCACGGGCGTCCTGGTCACCGGCATCGATGAGAGTGGCGTGTCACTCAAAACCGCAACGGGAACAGATCACATTGCCGCGCACACAGTGATTTGGGCGGCGGGGGTGGCCGTCACGGACTTTGCGCGGCAACTAGCCAAACGGACCGCTGCTGAAACGGATAGAGCTGGTCACCTCAAGGTGGCGGGAGACTTGACGATTCCGAACTTCCCCGACATCTACGTGGTCGGCGATTTGGCATTCGTCACAGACGCCAGAGGGAAACCCCTGCCGGGCGTGGCTCAGGTAGCCATGCAGGGCGGCTCGTACGCGGCAAAGGCGATCACCAAACGAGTGAAGGGCAAAGCCGGATCGCAGAAGCCGTACCACTATTTCAATAAAGGCGATTTAGCAGTGATTGGCCGGGCCGCAGCTATCGCCAATGTCTTTGGTGTGCACTTGTCGGGCTTTCCGGCGTGGCTGGTATGGTTGTTTATCCATTTGCTGTACATAGTGGAATTCCAAAGCCGTGTGCTGGTGTTTGTGCAGTGGGGCTTTCTCTATCTGACCTTCAGCCGGGGCGCGCGGCTCATTACGGGGACGCTCGCGCATAAATCGACCGAAAAGCCGGAGCCGCTCGAAAGCCTGGGTGAATAACACTTGGGTGAATAACCTGTCGAAAAAGCCCTGGCCTGAGAACCCGCATCGGTGATAGCTTAAAATTCGGGGCATGGAACTGCTCATTTCGGGACCCGACGGCGATCCCACGCGGGTAGAACTAGTTAAGCCGGCACTCACCTTGGGGCGCGCCGTGGATAACGATCTGGCATATCCGGACGACCCCTGGCTGTCTCGTTCACACCTGCGCTTCGAGCTGCACGAAAAATACTGGTGGATAAAAGACTGTGCTAGCCGCAATGGAACCGTTCTCAATGCGGCCAGCGTGAAAGAAGCCAGCCGCATCAAAGCAGGAGACCGGATCTATGCCGGGCATTTAACCATCGACGTGCGGGAATCGGAACATACGGCGCTGAGACCGGTGATTTCATTCATCACGGGCGAGGGAGAGAAGGTCACCCGCGAAGCCACTCTCGAAACATGTCTCGATGAAGTCTTAGGAAAAGATTCTTATGAGCGGCGTCCTTCAAAGGAACCTTCGCTTGAATCGTCGCGGGTGATCGGCGCGCTGATCCGCGCCGGGCAGCAGCTCGTGAAAAACCAAACCTTGGAAGAACTCTTTGAGGTAATTCTGGAGCTTTCGCTTTCGGCGGTCGAGGCCAAGCGCGGAGTGATTCTCACGCTCGAAGAGGGAGAGCTGGTGGTCAAGGCAAGTAAAGGCGATGGCTTCATGATCAGCACGGCAGTGCGCGACCGGGTGATCCGCCAGAAGAACTCGCTGATGATCAGCGATGCGCAAAGCGATGATGCGCTTCGCCAGCAGCAGAGCATTGTGATGCACCAGGTACGCAGCATGATGGCCGCACCGCTGCAAACCAGCGACGTGGTGATCGGGTTGATCTACGTGGACAACGGAGCCGTCATCCGTCCGTTCACGCGGGAAGACCTCGACTTGCTTACCGTGATGGCGAACGTGGCGGCTATCCGCATTGAAAACGCCCGTTTGGCGGAGATTGAGCATTCGGAAAAGCTCACGGAACTGGAGCTTTCGCAAGCTTCTGAGATCCAGAAGATGCTCCTGCCGACTGACCCGCCCGTGTACCAGGGATACGACCTGGCAGGACTCAATCTGGCTTGCCGGACCGTGGGGGGCGACTATTACGATTTTCTGCCTTATCAGGACGGACGGTTGGCATTGATGGTGGGAGATGTTTCGGGCAAGGGCCTGCCGGCCGCGCTCCTGATGTCGAGCCTGCAAGCGCGCGTGCAAATGTTTCGCGAAACCAGCCCCGAACCCGGATTCGCCGTGACCACGCTGAACCGCAGTTTGACGGAGCGGTGTCCGCTGGGCAAGTTCATCACCTTTTTCTACGGCCTGCTGGACGGAGCAACGGGAGCAGTCCGGTACAGCAATGCTGGCCACAATTATCCACTCGTCATGCGGAAGGATGGCAGCGTGGAGCGCTTAAAAGGCAATGGCCTGGTGATGGGGTTGTTCTCCACAGTGCATTACGAGGTGCGGGAGACGAAGCTCCAGCCTGGAGAGCTGCTGGTTTTATACAGTGACGGCGTGACGGAGGCCTCGACGAGCAATGGAAAGGAATTCGGCGAGGACGGCCTTGCCACGTTTTTAGCCACTCGTAAGTCCGTTCCCTGTGAAGAGATTGTGAACCAGCTTGTCGACCATATGCGCAAGTGGCGCGGCAATACCGCTTTTGCGGACGACTTCACAATCGTTCTGGTAAGGCGGCTGTGAGCACCCGCGATGGTTTCGTGAGAAGTCTCGGCGCGCTGTGCGTGGCCGCTATATGTGCGCGCACGTTACAGGCGCAGGCTGCGGCCGGCTTCGAGGCTGGGTTGGGGGCTGGGTTGGACGAGAGAATCGCTTCCACATTGGCGGCCTTCGGAACGGCGGGCGTTTCGGTGGCGGTCGTGCAGAACGGCAGCCTGATTTACGCGAAGGGTTTCGGCCACGCGAAGATCGCTTCGGCCCTGGCGGCCGGAACAGACACACGCTACGCCGTCGGGTCGATCAGTAAGCAGTTTACGGCAGCTGCGCTCCTGCTCGAGCAGGAACGCGGCAAGTTGTCGCTGGATGACAAGGTATCGAAATATTTTCCGCGCCTGACAACGCCTCATTACCTTGTTGAATGAGCTTACCTCCACCGGTGAGGACTTAACGTGCCTCAGGCTCCTAAGGCAAGTCATTCATACGGCGTAACACTGCTCCGCGTGAGTGAGTTCGCTCCGCGGAACCGGTGCTCTATGAACCGAGCG
>DATHIZ010000625.1:0-4021 GCA_035316385.1 Bryobacteraceae bacterium
ATTACTTACATGAGCGACGCCTCCATGCGGCAGAAGTTCGGCCGCCGGTTGCGTGATAAAGACGTGTTCGGCTACGATTTTTCGGCGGATTTTGAGGTAGAGAGCTATCTGCGCTATCGCGGGAGCCAGTTTGTGAATCGCTTCGACGCCAATTCCTACCTCTACATCACCAAGGCCATGGATTATTTCGACCTGTCGGCCGGGCATATTTCCCTGGCGGCGGCGTTCGAACAGACGCGCACGCGTTTCCTGGTGCTAAGTTTCACTTCAGACTGGCTTTATCCCACGTACCAGTCTCTCGAGACCGTGAGCGCGCTGCGCAGCCGCAACATCGATGTGGCGTTTTGCGAATTGGCCTCCACCTATGGTCATGACGCGTTCCTGCTAGAAACCAAAGAGCAAACCGAGATGATCAGTGGTTTTCTGGACAACGTTTTCCGGGAGATCAGCGTAAGCGGAGCGTCGCGCGGGGGTTTTGCAGCCCAAATGGAGTCTGGGATTCCGGCCAGTTCCGCGCCGGCGGCTGCCACAACCAAAAGCAAGGCGGAGGCAGCACGGGCCAAGGGCGTTTTGGCGCGGCTCGATTATGCCATGATCGCCGAGATTGTCGAGCCCGGTTCGCGGGTGCTGGACCTGGGTTGCAGCCAAGGCGAACTGCTGGGCTGGCTGCGCGACAACAAAAACGTGCACGCGCGCGGCGTAGAGATTGACCCGGACAAAGTCCGGCGCGCGATTTCGCGTGGTGTTTCAGCCTATCAAGGCGATATCGATCAGGGCTTGGCCGATTACCAGGACAACACGTTTGACTTCGTGGTCCTGAGCCAGACCCTGCAGGAAATGCGCTACCCCCTGCGCGTGCTGAGCGAGATGTTGCGAGTGGGCCGGCACGCCATCGTGTCCTTTCCCAATTTCGGCCACTGGACCACGCGCCTGTCCCACTTGCTCAGTGGCCGGTCGCCCCGCACGAAACTGTTTCCGTACGATTGGTACGAATCGCCCAATCTGCACTTCCTCACGATCGACGACTTCGCGCTACTGTGCCGTAAGCAAAATTGGATCATCGAGAGGCAGATCTTCCTGCACGGCGACCGGATGATCAACAAGGCCGTCAATTTGTTGGCCGAAGTGGCGGTTTTTTCCATCCGAACGGGCGCTTAAAAAAAATTCCATTTATGCCATCTTCCGTAGACGAATTCGTCAGGCAGAATGAAGCTCGCTTTCTAGATGAACTTTTGGCTCTGCTGCGCATTCCCAGCATCAGCACACTACCGGAAAATAAACCGGACGTCGCGCGCGCTGCCCAGTTCGTGGCCGATAGCTTGACGGCGGCGGGCCTTGAAAATGTGGAGATCATTGCAACCAAGCGGCATCCGCTGGTCTATGCCGATTGGCTGCATGCGCCCGGCAAACCCACCGTGTTGTGTTACGGGCACTATGACGTGCAGCCGCCGGATCCACTGGAACTCTGGGAATCGCCTCCCTTCGAACCGAGTATCCGCGACGGCAATATCTATGCGCGTGGATCCTGCGACGACAAAGGACAGATGTACATGCACGTCAAAGCCGTGGAAGCGTTGCGGCACGCGCATGGCGGGCAATTGCCGCTTAACGTTAAATTCCTGATTGAAGGGGAAGAGGAAGTCGGCGGCGAATCGATCACGCAGTACCTACCCGGGCATACGGCCAAATTGAGCGCGGATGTCGCGCTGGTGTCCGATACGGAGCTGTTTGCCGACGGCGTTCCCACGCTTTGCATCGGGTTGCGCGGTTTGATGTATCTGGAGATTGAAGCGCGCGGGCCGGCCCGTGATTTGCACTCCGGAATGTATGGCGGCGCTGCGCCGAACGCCGTGTATGGCTTGATTGAACTGCTGGCGAAGGCCAAGGACCGGGATGGCCATATCCAGATCCCCGGAATCTATGAGGACGTGACGCCGCCGGCCCCGGCCGAAGTCGAGAGCTGGCAAAAGCTGCCGTTTTCTGAAGAGGAATTTCTGCGCTCGGGCGTGGGATCGACGGCGCTGACAGGGGAACCGGAGCAATCCGTCCTGGCGCGTACCTGGGCGCGGCCCACCTTCGAAGTGCATGGCATTGCCGGCGGCTTTACAGGAGCAGGCTCCAAGACCGTAATTCCCGCCAAAGCCGTGGCGAAAGTCAGTCTGCGCCTGGTGCCGGACCAGAAGCCCGGCAAGGTGTTGGAAGCTGTCAAGAAGTGGGTTCAAGATCAGACGCCCAAGGGCATTCAAACAGAGGTCCGGCTCTTAGGCTCCGGCCCCGCAATTTCGGTCAATCCGGACCACCCGGCAATTGACGTTGCCGCCGAGGTGTTCAGTGAAATGCTAGGGCGGCCCACTGTGTTTACCAGGAGCGGAGGCTCCATCCCAATAGTCGGCGAGTTCGCGGAATATCTACATATTCCAACCGTTCTCATGGGCTTCGGCCTCCCGGATGACGGGCTGCATTCTCCTAATGAAAAATACCGGATATCGAACTACTACACCGGTATCCGCACCATTGCCCGTTTTCTTGAGCAATACGCCAAAACACGCTAATTGGAAGAAATTTTATTTGCCGTCCAGCCGTCCTTGGTAATACACCATACATTTTCAATCGGACGGTACTGGCCTGTGTCGTTAGTCAACGAACGCATGCCGGGCTGCGCGAAAGCGCAGAAATGATAGATGGCATCATCCACAATTGCAATTGACGTAGAGCGGGCCGAAAAACCCGTCATTCCGCAGGCGGATCACGTTGTACGTTCAGCCGGCGTTATCTCCGCTGCGATCTGTTCGCGGAAGGCGCGCTCTCTTCACCGCCACCCTCGTCATCATGGGCTTGTTCGCGCTGCTGGGTATGCTGCTCGCGCCCCAGCTGGTTTGGCTGGCTCCAGGTTTTGCCGCCGTTCCAGAGAAATTCGATTTAGCGGTACGGCTGACGCGCATCATGTTTCCGTTCTTGCCGCTGATCGCTCTGGCCGCGCAAGCCATGGGCATGCTGAACTCGAAGGGCAGTTTCGGCGTCCGGGCGGTTGGGTCCATCTTTTTCAACCTCGGAGCAGTGGGCTTCGGCCTGCTGCTCGGATTTGTGGCGGGCCCTTGGCTTGGCATTCAGCCAGTGGAAGGCATGGCGTACGGAGTAGTGCTGGGACTGGTCGCATCCTGGATTGCGGCAGTGCTCCCGGCCGTCATTGGGAACGCGGCCGTACAGATGAACGTGATGGTAAACACCAGCTTCGCGGCTGAAGGTTCCATTGCGCGGGCACGATGGCCCGGTAAGCTGGCTCGCTTATGCTGCCACTGGGACTGTTTGCAGTGGCGTTCGCCTCCGCCATGCTGCCAAGCCTGTCCAGAAGCGCTGTCGCGGCGAACTTTACAGAATTCCGCAAGACTCTTTCCCGCTCGCTTGGCATGGTTTTTCTGCTGACGATTCCCGCTTCCATAGCCCTGATCGTCTTGGGAACTCCCATCATCGGCGCGGTCTACCAAAGCGGACATTTTCAAAGCTACGATACCAGGCAATCAGCGCTGGCCCTGCCTTGCTACTCAACCGGGCTGGTCGCGTATGCGTCGGCGCTCTGACGACGGCATTCGCGGTGTCCTTGGAGTGCCTGTGCCTGGCGGAGTGCTTGCGGCGCAAACTGGGCGGACTCGAATGCCGCTATTTGCGGGATTGCTTCCTCAGAATCATCGCGGCTTCCCTGGCAATGGGCATTCCGCTGTTCTTTGTGGCGCGGCAGTTTGCGAAACATTTTCCGGCCACGCGCGCGGCCTACTGGACCGAATTGACGGTGGAAGTGCCTCTGGGTCTACTGCTGTTCTTTCTGGCGGGACGCCTCTTCGGCGTGCCGGAAATCGGCCTCTCTTCGTATCTGCCGGCAACCCCCTTCTGGCATAGACTAGCCGGTACGCGTGCTAAAATCTGAAGTTAATGCTTCACGAGCTTGCTCTAGCGCTCCGTCTCCAGGCGCTCGATCGCAAGATCGCCACTCTCGAAAACGAAGTTGCGACTCTTCCGAAACACA
>DATHIZ010000626.1:0-8273 GCA_035316385.1 Bryobacteraceae bacterium
CCAGCCTCTATTCTTTTAATCTGTCCAAGCTCGCCTTGGCGCGCGCCACCGGCGAGGCGGAGAGTAATTTCGCCGGGGCCTTGAAGGGAAGTCATCCATGAGTACGAGTACGCAACCCGCACCAGCGGCGGAAAGCACTGCTGCCAAACCATCTCCTGCCACACCGTCTCCTGCTAAACCGTCGCCCACCGCCGGGCGCAAACGTGCGTTCACTATCTTTTTTGTCATCCTGGCGGTGCTGGCCACGGGAGGCACGCTCTTTTGGCTACACTCCCGCCAGTTTGAAACGACCGATGACGCTCAGGTTGAGGCGCACATGAACGCCATGGCCGCCCGCATCGACGGCAACATTGTGCGCGTCTACGTCGAAAATAATCAGACGGTGAAGCCCGGCGATCCTCTGATCGATCTGGATCCGCGTGATTATCAGGTAGCCCTCGATCAGTTTCAGGCGCAACTGGCCCAGGCCCGCAGCATGGTGGCCGCGCAAGAGCCGAACATTCCCATTACGCAGGTAGAGAACAGCACGAACATCTCCTCCGGTGAGGCGAACGTTGCCAACGCGGCCGCTGCCTTAGGCGCCGCCCAGCGGGACCGCGAAACCGCCCAGGCCAAGTTGATTGAATCGCAGGCGAACCTCGCCAAAGCCCAGGCGGATCTGGCGCGCTACAAAATTCTTATCGCAAAGGAAGAAGTGTCCCAACAGGACTATGACCAGATAGTGGCGGCCGCCAAAGCGCAGGAGGCGACAGTGTCCGGCAACGAGTCGGCCCTGCAGTCTGCCGGACAAACCATTGATCAGCGCCGCGCGCAGATGGCTGAGTCGGAAAGCAAACTGTCGCAGTCGCAGCGCAATGCTCCGACCCAGCTGGCCTTCCGGCGCGCCGCCGTTCAATCCGAGCAAGCCGGCGTGAAGACGGCACAAGTGAACCTCGAGCAGGCGCTGCTCAGACTGAGTTACACCAAAATCGTCGCTCCGGTGTCAGGCATCGTGTTGCAGCGCTCGGCCGAAGTCGGCTCTCGTGTCGCGGCCGGCCAGCAGCTCTTGACCATCGCGCAAATCAACGATCTCTGGGTCACCGCCAACTTCAAGGAAACGCAGCTGCGGAACATCAAGCCCGGCCAGAGCGCCGTGCTGCATGTAGATTCCCTCAATCAGAACTTTGAAGGCTATATAGAAACCATCGGAGCCGCTACCGGTTCGGTCTCGAGCGTGCTGCCGCCCGAAAATGCAACCGGTAATTTCGTCAAAGTCGTCCAGCGCCTGCCGGTCAGAATCCGTTTCAAGAAAGACCAGCAGGGTCTCGACCGTTTACGTCCCGGCATGTCGGTTGAGCCGGAAGTCCGCATCGGAGGCTAATCAGCGTGCCCGCGCCCCCAACTCATCGCGATTGGAAACCCGCGCACAATCCTTGGATTGTCGCGATGACCGTTACGCTTGCCACCTTCATGGAGGTGCTCGATACCTCTATCGCCAACGTCGCGTTGCCACACATCGCCGGCTCTTTAGGCGCTACCTATGAAGAGTCTACCTGGATTCTGACCAGCTATCTGGTGTCGAGCGCCATTGTCCTGCCCGTCTCCGGCTGGCTGCAGACGGTCATGGGGCGCAAGCGCTTTTACATGACCTGCGTTGCCCTGTTTACCATCTGCTCCTTTCTCTGCGGCATCGCTCCCAGTCTGCCGTTTCTGATCATCGCCCGCATTTTGCAGGGCGCCGGCGGCGGCGGACTGCAACCCTCTGAGCAGGCCATCCTCGCCGATTCGTTCCCTCCGGAGAAGCGCGGCATGGCGTTTGCCATGTATGGCATGGCTGTCGTGGTCGCGCCCGCCATCGGGCCCACGCTCGGCGGCTGGATCACCGACAATTTCAACTGGCACTGGATCTTCTTCATCAACGTGCCGTTCGGACTGCTTTCGCTGTTCCTGACCCAGCGTCTGGTGGAAGACCCGCCCTGGCTCGCCGAAGAGAAAAAATCCAGTATCAAGATCGACTACATTGGTTTGGCGCTGATTGTGATCGGCGTGGCTACTTTGCAGGTTGTGTTTGACAAGGGGCAGGAAGACGATTGGTTTAGTTCACCGTTTATCGTCATCATGCTCAGCATTGGCATCCCGGTCTTAGTGGCGTTTTTTCTGTGGGAGTGGTACAACGAAAATCCGATTGTCGATGTCCGTCTTCTCAAGAACCGGAATTTCGGCACGGCGGTCTTTCAGTCCTTCGTCTTGGGCATGGTGTTGTTCGGCACCACCGTCCTCATCCCCCAATTCCTGCAAAGCAGCCTTGGCTACACCGCTGAACGCGCGGGCATGGCGCTCTCGCCGGCCGGATTCGTCCTGATGTTCATGATGCCCGTGGCCGGCTTTCTGGTCTCCACGAAAATAGATCCGCGTCTGCTTGTGTCGATCGGCTTTCTAGGCACCGCGGTGACTTTGCACTCGATGACCATCATCAACTTGCAGATGGATTTTCGCACCATCGTGCTTTTGCGCATGACGCAGGTGGTGTTCATGCCGCTGATCTTCGTCCCCGTGAGCACGCTGAACTACATCGGAGTGCCGCGCGAGAAAAATAACCAGGTCTCCGGTCTTTCCAACTTCGCGCGCAATCTGGGCGGCAGCATCGGCACTTCTTTGCTTGCCACGTTTCTCGCTCGCCAGAATCAGACTCATCTGCACGAGCTGGGGCGGCATGCCACCAATGCCAGTCCGAACTTCCAACAAATGCTCGCCGCTCTCAAGCACAGCTTCATGGCGCACGGCTTTGACTCCGTCACCGCCACCTCCAAGGCGCTGGCTCAGGTCTACCAGATGACGCTCGCGCAAGCCAACGCGCTCAGCTTCGCCAACAGCTTCTGGATCATGTCCATTGTTGTGGGCTGCCTCACTCCGCTGCCGTTCATCATGCGCCGCCCGCCGAAACGCGAAAAGCAGGAACCTTTAGCGGTGCACTAATGCCATACTCGAAATTTCGAGTCGCATGAGTGAAAAACGCATTATTGTAGCCATCGATGGACCGGCCGGGGCAGGGAAGAGCACCCTGGCCCGTCGTGTCGCGGGCAAGCTTGGTTTCGTTTATATCAATACCGGGGCGCTCTACCGCGCCATAGCTCTTTGGGCTGTTCGCCTCGCCGTGGCCACTTCCGACATGCATCGCCTGGAGCAACTCGCCAAGGAAGCCAAGATCGAGCTGACGGCCGGCGAGTCTCGGGTCCTGCTCAATGATGAAGACGTGACAGACGCGATCCGCGAGCCTGAAATCGCCGAGGCTGCGTCAAAGGTCTCGGCCGTTCCCGCAGTCCGGCGCGCGTTGCTTTCCGTGCAGCGCGCCATGGCGGAAAAAAACAGCGTCGTCATGGAAGGCCGCGATATCGGCTCAGTTGTCTTTCCGCACGCGCAGGTAAAAATCTTCCTGGATGCCGATCCCGAAGAACGCGCCCGCCGCCGCGCGCTGGAACTGCAAGCTGCGGGCTCATCCATAAATATGGAATCGGTCGCCGGCGAAATGCAGCAGCGCGATCAGCGCGACCGTACGCGTTCCGAAGCCCCGCTCGTCCAGGCTCCCGACGCTGAACTGGTGGACACCACCGGTCTTTCGCTGGAAGAAGTAGAAGAAATTATCCTGCGGCTGATTCGCTCGCGCATTTCCAACGGCAAAGCAGCGTCTCATTAAAAAAAAACCGCCTCCAGAGCGCCCGGCAAATTGCCGGACGCCCGGAGGCGGGCTCCTATCACTAAATCGTTAGAAGCTAGAGCGGCTTCTTCCGGCGGCTGCGGCCAAAGGCCAACAGCGCAAGGCCGAAAGCCACCAAGCCCATCGAAGAAACCTCTGGAGCTTCGCCAACCGCTGGAGCGCCGCCAATGGCGGGAAGCGCCGCGATGTCCTTGCCGCCGAAACCATCTACCGACTGCCGCACGTCCGAAGCCGATAGAATATTCCCGGTTTTGCTGTAGTCGATGTAGGAAAGTTGGCCACAACCTCCCACGAGCGCGTGACCTGCTCCGTCTACAGTGCCGGCATTGAACTGGTCGCTGCCGCTGCCGCAGCTTCCGCCCACAGTCGCGCCGGGCAGGGCAACCGCCGTTCCCAGCGTATTGGTAGCAGGATTGAACGTGTCAACCTGTCCATTTCCAAACAACACGATCAAACCGGTGAATGGATCGAAAACCGCGTCTTGGGCTGTATTGATGCCGCTAAATAGCTGGGTGTTTGTCGAAAACCCGCTGGTGTTGAAGACACCCAGGCTACCGGTTGCCCCCGGCTGCCCCGTAACGTAGTACGCGGTGTTGCCGGCGCTCCAAACCAGGTTGGATACGTTCGTCACCGGACCGGTGATTGTATGCGCTGTACCGCTTTGAAGGACGCCGCCATTCACCGGAAGCGTGGCCACGCTTCCAGCATTATTAAAGGTGAATACTGTGTTTGGATTATTCTGGTTCATCGCCAGCAAATACGACGGCGTAGTTCCACTGCTGAAACCTAAAGGCGCTCCACCGGCTTGCGGTATCTGATAAACCCCATTGCCCCCTTCGCCTGTGAAAAATAGGGTCGAGTTGGGCCCCGCCAGCACACCGTCCGCGCCTTGTTGCGAGGTTGCGATGGCTGTTGTCCCGGTGATGCCGTTGGTAGTGGCATTATAGGATGCCGAAAACACATCGGGTGAACTGGCTGTCGTGTAGAAAAAAGGAATTGTTGCGGCCTGAGCAGTGGCTGCGAAGCCAGCGGCCATGAAGTAGGTAAGTAAAAACGAGTTAACTGCAATACGCATCTAGTTCCGCCCCCGGGGAACTTTTCGAAGTATAGCCTTGAATACCCCGTCATGGCTAGGGTTTCTACTCAGCGGCAGTCCTGGTACAAATTTCGGCGCTCAAAAAAAATAAATTGTCACCATTCGCACTGGTCTAAAAATTGCTTGCACGCCGATGTGCTCCTCGTGTTACAGGGCCTTGTCTCCGCACACCCTATGTAGTATGCTACTCGCATGCTTGAAGCGCGGTCGCTCACAAAATGCTACAGCTCGGTTCCAGCGCTCGATAACGTCAGCTTTACTGTCAGCCCCGGCCAGGTCCTAGGCTACTTGGGTCCGAACGGCTCCGGCAAAAGCACTACCGTCAAAATCATCACCGGCTTGCTGGAGCCGTCCAGCGGCAGCGTCTTGTTCAACCAGCGCAATATCGGGAATGACCTCGCGGCTTTTAAGCGCCTGGTAGGCTACGTGCCCGAGGAAGCCAATCTCTATCCGTTCTTGTCAGGTTTGGAATACCTGGAACTCGTCGGCCGGCTGCGCGGACTGCCGGATCACGTCATCTCGCGGCGGGCCGAAACGCTGCTGGAGGTTTTTTCCATGAAGCCGCACCGTCACACCGCTATCTCGACCTATTCCAAAGGCATGCGCCAGCGCATTCTGCTGATCTCCGCTCTGCTCCACAATCCCGAACTAATCATTTTCGATGAGCCGCTCTCCGGGCTGGACGTGACCTCCGCCATGATCTTCCGCAAAATGGTTGCGGCGCTGAGCCGCCAGGGCAAGACCATCTTCTATTGCTCACACGTGCTGGAGGTCGTGGAGAAGGTCTGCTCCCACGTCATCATTTTGCAGAAGGGCAAGCAACTCGCCTACGGCTCCGTCGAAGACCTCAAGAAATTTCAGTCCATGCCCTCCCTCGAAGCGGCCTTTTCTCACCTGGTGCAAGAGCAGGATGCCGAGAGTTCGGCGCAAGCCATTGTGGAGGCCGTTTCGCGATGAAACCCGCATCGGCATGGCTTCCGCGCACTCCGTTTTGGACTCTGGTTGCCCATTTCGTCAAACGGACCCTGGCCGGCGAAGCCGACGAGGGAACGGAAAGCGTGAGCCTGGGTCTCGGAATGGTGCTTGCGATCCTGGCCTCCCCGGGCGCATTCGCCTCGCTCTTTTTACTCGACAAATACGCCACTCTTTTGCAATATTTTCGTGAGCAAAGGAACTTCGATCCCTACAAAGCCTCCGTCGCTGACGAATACTTCTTCGTTGTCCTCTCCATGACGATCATTGGCTTGGTCATGGTTCTGCGCTGGAACCGCCTCTTCCCCGACCGCCGTGATTTCTGGAATCTGGCCGCGCTTCCAATTCCCATTTACCAGGTCTTCCTGGCAAACTTCGCCGCGCTATTCGGCTTGGCGTTCTTATTTGCAGTGGTGATCAATGCGGTTTCGGCGGTATTGTTTCCCACGTTCGTCACCATGAGTGACGGCAGCGTCGCGGCTTTCCTGCGTGTCGGCTGGGGTCACTGGGCGGCGGTCGTCTCGGCCAGCCTGTTCAGTTTCTTCGCGGTATTTGCGCTGGTCGGCACTCTCATGCTCGTTTTACCTTCTCGCCTGTTTCGCCTGGTCTCGGTGGCCGTCCGCATGCTTTTGGTGGTGGCGCTGCTCACCGAATTCATGTCCAATCTGTTTCTGCAATTGTTATCGGGGCGTCTCCCAGGCAATGCAGCCGCGAGCATGCGTTTTCTGCCCTCGATTTGGTTCTTGGGGCTGTATGAAAAAGTAGCGCACACCCCCAAGCCCGCTCTGGCCCACTTTGGTGATTGGGCGTTGATCGCGCTCGCGGCATCCCTTCTTATCTCCATCGCCGCCTACTCGTTGTGCTACCGCCGGCACTTCCTGCGCTTGGCCGAATCGTTCGATACTCTGGGCGGAGCCCGCCATGGAACCGGCCCCCGCCTTCCTGTCTGGTTAGGCCGCGTTCTTTTCCGCACCCGTTTTGAGCAGGCCTGCACTTGTTTCGCCGTGAAAGTGTTGTCGCGTAGCGAGCGCCACGTGATGATCTTCGGCGGCTACCTCGGCGTGGGACTCGTGATCGTGGCCCAAACCGCCCTGGACGATGCCAGCACCGCTCTGTTTGCCGTGCCTTTGCTCATTTCTTTTTTTCTCATCACCGGCTTACGCTTCGCCTTCGATGTACCTGCGGCGCTCACTGCGAACTGGGTGTTTCAGTCGGCCGCCGCCGGTCCCCAGCCCGCGCCCCGTGCGGTTGCCCGCCGCTTTATCCTGCTCGCCGCGTTGTCCTGGCAGCCGGTATTGCTCCTTCCCTGGGCGACGCAGCGCCTGGGGTGGTCCGCCGCCTGCCAACTGACAGCAATGAACATGGCTTTCAGCGCATTGGCCGTCGAGCTATCGCTCTGGAAATATCACCAAATCGCATTCACCTACGTGGCGCGCACCGACAGCCGCCAGATCGTGACCCGTATCCTGGGCGCCTTGGTGGCGGTCGGGCTTCTTGTTCCTGTCCTCGCCGCGCTTGAACGCTGGACGCTGAAAGACACATCGCGCTTCGGCTTTATCGCCTGTCTCATCGGCCTCGCATTCTATGAACTGCAGAGGCGGCGGCGCCTGCAACCCGCGGAGGCGGCGGTTCTTACCTTCGAAGAACGCCCGCCCGAGCCATTTGAGCTATTGAAGCTGGCCTGAAAAAGTGTAGGATGCTATATAGGCCGTCATGAGCGAAACTGCGAAACTCTCCCACACTGCCGCCTTGATTTTGCAGACCGTCGATAACGGTTGCAGCTACGGATTCGACATCATGGACGAAACCGGACTGCCCAGCGGGACAGTCTATCCGGCGCTCCGCCGGATGGAAAGCGAAGGTCTCGTTTCTTCGCAATGGGAACCCGAAAAGAAAGCTCTAGCCGAGCAGCGGCCCGTGCGCAAATACTATCGCGTCACGCGCGCCGGAGCCCAGGTTCTGGAGCAGTCGCAAAACCGCTATCCTTTATTAGGAAAACTAATTCCCAAGTCTCGCCGCTAGAGGTGCTACATGCCAGAGGAGCGCGCTCGGCCCTTATCTGTTCGCGTTAGCAATGCGTTTATTTACGTCGCCGCTCTCCTGGCGCCAAGCGAACGCCGCGCGGAGTGGAAGCAGGAGTGGTGCGCCGAAATCTGGCACCGCTGGCAATTCCTGCGGCACACCGGCGAATGGAATCGCCGCGAGAAATTGCGCCTGCTCCGCAACTCGCTCGGCGCCTTCGTGGATGCGTCTTATCTGATGGCCCGGCTGCTCGCGCCGTTGCTCGCTCCACTGGCTGCTCCGCTGACCGCCCCATCCGAGGGAACCCGTGCCCGTATTCGCGAACTCGCCCGCTCCCCGTTCTCTTGTCTGTACGTGCTGGCCATTCCACTGCTGCTCATCGTCCTGCTGAGTTCCGGACTCCCCGCTACGCGCGAATTGCTTTCCGCTCGCTCCCATGCGCCCACCGGTGGCACGTTGCTATACATGTGGCTCCATCCGTTTATCGGT
>DATHIZ010000627.1:0-3311 GCA_035316385.1 Bryobacteraceae bacterium
AAGCAGAGATATCCATATGCCGCGCGGCGCATTGAATAGTGAAGGTTCCAAAAACCAAGATCCCCGCCCATTGGCGCAAACGGCGCGCGATAAGGACGGGGTACCTGGCCTCCTGAGCTTTACTTCTTGGGCCGCGACTCCGGCGGCACAAGACCTGCGAGGCGGTAGTACACAACGAGCTGGCCGTAGTGTTCACCGCTATGTTCGATGATGCCGTAGGCTATGTCGAGAAGGCGAGATTTCTGCTGAGGGAAATAAACAACCTCCGTCGTCATGCCTTTTTCGCCTTTCGCCTGGATGGCGGTTGCGCCATCGGCGAAGGATTTCTTGACGAACGCAACGATGTCGGCCTTTGACTTGTATTGGTCGCGCTTCGGATCTTCTCCCGCGGGAGGCTTCTGCCCCACCACAGAATTGAGTGTGATGCTCTGGCGTGGCCCACTTGTGATGGCCAGATTTGGCCCACCTGGGTAGCTTCTAGTTTGCCTCATTCACATCCGGAGCTTGTGAAAGCCGCTCCGGCGGGAGTGAAGCCTGGCGACGCCGGTTAGGGCGGCGCGTTTCAGGCGGAACGGACGCTGGGGTGGCTTTCAGGGCCTCCCGGCAGGCCGTCATTTCTTTTTCCTCTCCATCGTTCGTTTAAATCGGAATGATTCTTTACCGGTGTCGATAATGTGGGCCCGATCCGTAATTCGATCTAACAGCGCCTTGCAAAGCCGGGGATTCGGAAACACCGTCGTCCATTCGGAAAACGGTAAATTCGTGGTGACGATCAGCGCAGCGCGCTCGGCCCGGTCTGAGATCACTTGGAATAGGAATTCGGCGCCAATGTCGGCGAGTGGGACATAGCCGACCTCGTCCAGCGCAATTAGATCGTATTTCATCCAGCGCAGCATTAACCGCTTCACTTGGCCGTTCTGTTTGGCCTCGATTAATTCGTTTACCAATGCGGCCGCTGTAACGAATCGAACTCGCCGCTTCTGCTGACACGCAGCCACGCAAAGGCCGGTTGCTAAGTGGCTTTTGCCTGTACCGCAATCGCCTGTGAAAACGATTGGTTCGCTGCGCTCGATATAGCCACCTTGCGCTAAGTCCCGGATCTTCGCTGCCGGGATCTGCGGCGCCTTCTCGAAGTCAAACTCCTCCAGCGTTTTCATCCGGGGCAACTGGGCATCGCGGATGCGGTTGGCGATTGCATGGCGGTCGCGCTCTTCACATTCCATAGCCAGCAACGCCTCCAGATAACCGATATGGCTGTGCTGTTCCTTGATGGCCTGTTCGGCCAATGGAATGAAGTTTGCCGCCACCGCTGGAGTTCGCACCACCTTGCAATACTGCCGGATACTGGCCTGTTCCAAAGCTTCTATCTGGTGATTCATTGAATCACCTCCTTACGTGGCGCTGGTTTGTGACTCAACAAGGAGTCGTATTCATCCATCACCGGCATAGGCCGTTCGAACTGCCGGAGTTCTTCCGCCAGCGCTAATGTGTGACGCTGACGTTCCTTGGGATCGGGCATCCGCAGGATATGAATCACTGCCGCCGTGTCGCTCACACCTAAGCGCAGTGCTTCTTCCACTGCTGTGATCAAGCGCGGCCACGCATCCGGTGTGGCGGCACGAACCAATGCAATCATCTCGCGGGTGCCTTTGGCTCTGCCATGGCGCATTTCCAGCTGTTGCCAGATCGTGTCCAGACACGCTGGCCAGCGTCCCGCCGCGCGCCATTGCTGTAATGGTGTCGAATTTCTCATCGCGCCCGGCTTCTTCTCCAGCACATCCAGATAGTGCTCCAGATTCAGAATGTGATGCCCATGTCCATAACTACGTTCGTGCCGTGCCGCCAACTCGCCGTCGCGCCGCACTTCAATGTGAGCAGGCCATACGCGTGCGGTGACTCGTGAGCCGGGATAGAGCGGCGTTGAATACCAATTGCCCTTTACTTTTACTCGACCGTGCCCGTCCACAATGACCGGATAGATCGTCTCGACGATATCGAAACCTTCTAGCGCCAAAGGCAGTAAATCTGATTGTTCAGCTCGCATTGCATCCGCAATGACGACTCTGCGGCCGCCGACAATACGTTGCTGCGCTTCTCCGCAACACGCGTACAGCCACGTGTTGAAGCTGTCCAGATCGTTGGCTTCCGGAACCGGCACTAACCAGTTACGCCGGAACCAGCCCAGTTCCATCTCCACCCCACCTTTTTCGTTTCCCCGCGCCGGCCGACAGTATTCGCTGGCGAAGCCCCAGTGAGAACGAAAGGCGATCATGCGCTCGGTTTCTTCGCGTTGATAGCCGCGTAGAATCTTCTTCACGGCGACAGCCAGGTTGTCGTAACGAAGTGTTCGAAAGACCCCGCCGAAGTAGGCGAATGCGTGCTCGTGGGCTTCCAGAAAAGCTTGTTGCGTGGCGTTTGTATAGGCACGATGAAATCCGCCGCCGCTGTGCATGCTTCGCATGGCGAAGAACTGGAGCGTGCGCGCCTCACCGCCCAGTTTTACCTGAGCTTCAAACCAATCCACTTGCGCTTCCTGCCCGGGCGAGTAACTCTGAGGCACAAATACTTCGCGCCGCGCCAAGCCCATCGCCCGCTTCCTGCCACGCACATATTCGCGCACGGTAGACTCGGCCACCGGATACTCCGGTTGTTCGCTGGCTAATCGCCGCCAGATGCGCCGCGCCGTATGCCGTTGCTTGCGCGGGGCAGTGCAGTCCATCTCCAAAATGTCATCGATGAACTTTTTGAGCGGCTCCATCTTCGGATGCACTCGCTCTTGTTTTTTCCGCTCCGGCGGCATTGCATTCGCCAACGCTTGCCGTACCATGCGCCGATGCACTTCATACTTCCGCGCGAGCGCGAGAATACTCTCTCCTGCCGCGTGCCCTCGCCGGATCTCCTCGAATAGTTCCACTTTGCCTCTCCTGTGCATCCCGGAATCTTGTCATCCGGGGTTCTTCAGGTGGGCCAAATCTCTCCATCACGCTGGGCCAGTACTGAGCATCGAACTCAAGAATTCGTGAAGTAGTAGCATGAACCCGCCGCGTGCAGCAACTGCTCGGCGAAACTCCGCTGCGCGGGTGTCGGCTTGAAGTCGTATTTGTCCTCGGGAAAATCTTCGGCCATCGCCGTCAGCTTGCGGCCAATCTCATTCCAGGAATCGAGCACGACTTTCGATTCCGGATCGGCAGGTTTGACGGCTTGCATCTTTCTTCATCGCATCCTGGGCATGGGCGGAAAATGCGAATGCCAGCAGGACGATAGCGAGAAACGGTGTTCTTTTCATTTCTTCCTCCACGATTGAGTTTCGC
>DATHIZ010000628.1:0-17900 GCA_035316385.1 Bryobacteraceae bacterium
GTGCTTGCGGATGCAATCGCCGGGGCGGAAGACGTGCCAGGCCAGGATGTCATCAGGCCGCGCGCAACCCCATTGAAATCGCAGGGGGCGCTGGCGGTGCTGCGCGGCAACCTTGCGCCGCGTGGGGCTGTCATCAAGCAATCGGCTGCTTCGGACCAGTTGATGCGGCATACCGGTACAGCCATCGTTTTCAATTCCATCGACGAGATGATGGAGCGGCTGGACGCGCCCGATCTGGATGTGACGCCGGAGAGCGTTTTGGTGCTGCGCAACGCCGGCCCGAAGGGAGCGCCAGGGATGCCGGAAGCGGGTTACATTCCCATCCCGAAGAAGCTCGCGCGGCAAGGGGTAAAGGATATGGTGCGGATTTCCGACGCCCGGATGAGTGGAACCGCGTTCGGCACAATCGTTCTGCATATCTCGCCTGAATCCGCGGCGGGGGGACCGCTGGCGCTGGTGCAATCCGGTGACCTGATCAAACTGGATGTGCCGCAGCGCCGTTTGGATCTGTTAGTGGCGGAAGAGGAACTGAAAGCTCGGGCGAATGAATTAGGACAGGCCATGCATCCGGAATGGGATGCCTCTCGCGGCTATGCCAAGTTGTTTCTAGCAAGTGTGCTGCAGGCGGACGAGGGATGTGATTTTGACTTTCTGGTTAAACGTGCGGAGGGTTCCTGACGATCAGGAACCCGCTTCTTTGCGAATCCACTCGGGCTCGTCCGGCTCGCATTTCGGTTTCATTCCTTTAGTTATCGACCAACGGTGGATCCATGAAAATCCGCCCGGACCGACGTACTCTTCGGGCATTGCTTAGGCCGGATCTTGCAGCGCGCGTTCGAGTGAGACGACTGTATATCCGCGGCGGCGCATCATAAGTTAGCAGATCCGGCATTGCGTCCCCGTTGAGCTGGCTTGCGTGGATGAGCAGGATTAGCAGTTTGGAAGAGATGAACGCTGACTTGCAATCTTTGGTGCGTGTACCGGCCTCTTCTTCTGTCCCTTAGTGAGCCGGACCAGGGGGTCCGGCTCGGAGGCGCGCTTTGCGCCTCTGCTCGCCTTTGGCAGAACGGCAAAAAGCGACCGTCCGCCCCACATGACACCAACAGCAAGACTAGTAGCAACAGCAACACAGCGATAGCTACAATGAGAATGTCCAAACTCCAGAGCCGGACGAGGGCGTCCGCCCTACTTCACTTCAGAGGCAGGAATCTAGCGGCTACCGGTGGTGCTTTGTGCCCTTCCGCTCGCTGGTCGTGCGCAGCCTATCTGGCGAATTTCATGGCCGGTGACTTCAAAGATTCAGGCGAACAAGCGCTTTTTAGGAGGCGGCCAGCAGTTCGGCCACTTTCTGGAGGTACTTCGTAGTGTTGAGCCACTTTTGATCCTTGCCGACTAGCAGCGCCAGGTCCTTCGTCATGTAACCAGCCTCTACTGCTCCCACAGTTGCTTTCTCCAGCTTGTTGGCGAAGGCCACCACCTCGGGGGTGTTGTCGAACTGGCCGCGATAGCGTAGCGCCGAGGACCAGGCAAAGATGGAGGCAATCGGGTTGGTGGAAGTCTCTTTGCCTTTTTGGTGTTCACGGAAGTGCCGCGTCACCGTGCCGTGCGCAGCCTCGGTTTCCACCGTTTTGCCGTCGGGCGTGATCAGGATGGACGTCATCAGTCCAAGCGATCCGAATCCTTGCGCCACCACGTCCGACTGCACGTCACCATCGTAGTTTTTGCAGGCCCACACAAATCCGCCGTCCGACTTGACTGCGAACGCCACTAGATCATCAATCAACCGATGCTCGTAGGCGAGATTGGCAGTCTTGAATTTCTCGTGAAACTCCTGCTCGTACACAGACTGGAAAATGTCTTTGAAGCGTCCGTCGTATTTCTTGAGGATGGTGTTCTTGGTCGACAAGTAGACGGGTAGATTGCGCGAAAGCCCGTAATTCAAGCAGGCGCGGGCGAAACCGATGATTGATTCATCAAGGTTGTACATTGCCAGCGCGACACCGGCACTCTTGAAATCGAAGACGTCATATGTCGTTGCAGGCGTGCCATTCTTTGGCGTAAACGTCAGGGTAAGGCGGCCCGGTTCCTTGGCGATGATATCCGTCGCGCGGTACTGGTCGCCAAACGCGTGACGGCCAACAACGATGGGCTTTACCCATCCCGGTATGTAGCGAGGAACGTTGCGGCAGATGATGGGTTCGCGAAAGATAGTGCCATCGAGAATATTCCGAATGGTGCCGTTGGGCGACTTCCACATTTGCTTCAGATTGAATTCTTTGACTCGCGCTTCGTCCGGCGTGATGGTCGCGCATTTCACCCCGACTCCGTACTGTTTAATCGCGTTGGCCGAATCGACGGTAACCTGGTCGTCCGTTGCGTCCCGGTGTTCCACGGAGAGATCGAAATATTTTAAGTCGAGTTCCAGATGCGGCAGAATGAGCAGATCTTTGATGTTTGCCCAGATGATCCGCGTCATCTCATCACCATCGAGTTCAACAAGCGGAGTCTTAACTTGAATTTTTGGCATAGAATCTAACAGCTTATTACAGCACTGTGTCAGTCCGGCCACGGACATGGGATGCGTAGCGCCGCCAGGTGTTTGCGTACGTTTTCACTGCTCGCGGCGCGGCACCTGTACTCTCATAGTAGATAGTATGAGAGATCTCTCCCGCAGCTTCCTGAACACGTGTTTCCGCTTAGACGGCCGCGCGGCACGGGAGCAGATGCAGGATTCTCGATGGGATTGGGAAAGCCTGTTCGCCGCAGCATCGGAAGAAGCGGTGTTGCCGGCCTTATATGGTTTTACGCGCAAATTGCAATTCGATGAATCCTTGCCAGTCCCGGTCGCGGAATTCCTTTCCCAGGTAGAGACGTTGAATGCCGAGCGAAATGCCGCCATCATGGAAGAAGTCAAGCATGCCGTTCGACTTCTGAACGAAGCGGGCATCCAGCCGGTCCTCCTAAAGGGTGTTGCTTATCTTGTGGCCGGCATGTACGACACCTGGGCGGCTCGATACCTGGCGGATGTCGATCTGCTTATTCCCGAGACACAACTCGATCAAGCGGCACGGATTCTTATTCAGAACGGTTTTGAGCCGGATGAGAGCGATGTCTTTGCGCATTTTCGCCATCATCATCCACCGCTCCGGCGGCACGGCTCCATACACCTCGAACTGCATCGCGAACTGACTGTGCACAAAGCGGGCGTCCTATTACCGGTTCACGAGATATTGGACTCCGCCACTGCTTTTGATCTTGAGGGAATAAAGTTTTTGACGCCTTGCCCGGAACATATGATGACGCATCTCATCATGCATTCTCAGCTTCAGCATCCCTACAACGAACGTATCTGGCCGCCGCTTCGGGCCATGTATGACCTTGTACTGCTGCATCGCCGATTTGGTGGCGAAATCGATTGGAACCGCATTCAAGACAGGTTCAGAGCAGCCGGGCATTATGGGACTTTTGTCCTTCACATTTTACGAGTTCAAGACGCGCTTGGTTTCGATCCGCCGTTTCGTGTGCGTCTCCGGGCCTGGTTGCGCCTTGCGTGGCAGAGGCGTCAAATCCTGCGCCGGTTCCCCACGTTGCGATACATGGACCCGGTCTATATGTTTTCAATTGTAATCAACAGACGTTTGAGCATGCTTGCCAGAGTTCTGCGAACTCCGCGGGGCCTGAATCATTTGCGCGCGGAAGTGTTAAGGACGCATATCTACACACGGTTCTTCGAAGACATAGTCGAAGGACGCGGCAAATAGCCGTAAAAATGAAGTTAACTATGGGCTCTGGCGGCAGGACTAGAGTACGAGGACCGTACTCATCAGTTGTTCGTTCCTCTTTGGATAGTCTCCGTGCCAGTGTATGGCGAAAGGTTCTTGATAAGCAGGTCCATTTGCGCCGCCCTATCTAGTATCAAACTAAGGCGCTCCTCGCCCCTCACATCGGCCATGTGAGAGTAGAGTGCGCGAGTGATTTTGCTACGAGATGTTTCCGGTTCCTGGGGAGCAGGGCTACCGGCGTCTTTATGGGCTTTGATTCGCTGCTGAGATTTGTGTTCCATTTCCGCCTTTGTTTGGAATCTGTCTCTATGCTGACTGCCATTGGCATTGCCTATGACATCCGCACGGCGGCGGCGCCATTCACCGGTCGGTCGGTAGATCCAGATGTGCGCAGAGCCAGATTGGGAAGCTATGTCAACTTAGCGTACAAAAGGCTGTCACTGGAAAACAACCCTGAAGGTCCCTAGGCAAGTGCATCGCGGATTGGGGTTAAGTTCAGGTTGGCAGCTTCGGGAGTATGCTGAATGAAATCGCTCCTAAATCTTTACCGGGCTTACCCGTGAGAACAAGGCGGATACTGAAATGCCCGAAAAACCCACGCCTTCGAGCGAAAATGCGAAGTTGGCCGAAACTCCGGAAAACGGCCTGACTCCTAGCATGGAAAAAAAGCCTGAACCTGCGTTGGAGCCAGCCTTGGAGCCGGACGCAATCGACGAAGCATCTACCGCGGCGCCGGCATTGACGTATTTTGTTGTGGGTATCGGCGCGTCGGCGGGCGGTGTGGAGGCGTACATCGAGCTGTTTCGGAATCTCCCGGTCGATACGGGAATGGCATTTATCGTGGTTTGCCATTTGGCCCCCGACCAGAAGAGCCATTTGGTCGAGATCCTGGCCCGAAACACCAAGATGCCGGTGTTCTTGATCGAGCACCAGATGGTCCCGCAGCCAAACCAAGTGTATGTGCTTCCACCCAAAACCCAGGTAGGAATTTCGTCCGGCCGGCTGCAACTAGAACCCCGCCCCGAACGCGGCGTTACCTTGGCGATCGACCATTTCTTTCGATCTTTAGCTAAAGACCAGAAGAACCGGTCTGTCGGAGTGGTGCTATCGGGAATGGATTCGGACGGAGCGCTGGGATTACAGGCGATCCGGGGCGAAGGCGGTATTGCCATCGTACAAGCGCCGGAGTCGGCCCGTTATCCGGACATGCCGCGGAGCAGCCTTGTTGCCGATCACGTTGACCTGGTGGTTCCTCCCGCGGAGATCGCAATCGAGCTCGCAAGGCTCGCCTGGCAATTTTCCAATCCGGCACTCCGCGCGCTTGAGGCCGATGAACCATCCAAGGAAGAAAATCAACAACTGGCGAGGATTCTGAACCTGCTGGCAAGCGTTTCGAGCATTGATTATCACCACTATAAAACGGGCACCATTCAGCGGCGGATTGCGCGCCGCATGCTGCTGAAACGGATTGAACATTTGGATGAGTATGTTCGTTACCTGCAAATTCATCCGGAAGAGTTACGACACCTGCATGAAGACACCCTGATTGGCGTCACTTGCTTTTTCCGCGACCCGGACCTATTCACCGCGCTCAAAAATGAACTGCTGACACGTGTTTTGGAAAGCCGGGAATCGGGGGAACAGATCCGGATTTGGGTAGCCGGCTGTTCAACGGGAGAAGAGGTGTACTCTATCGCGATGTGCCTGCTCGAACGCTTAAGCGGCGAAGAACTGGAGCCGCCGGTTCAAATCTTCGGCACCGACGCGAGTGAGCAGGCGATTCACAAAGCCCGTATGGGCGTATATCCGGAAAGCATTAGCGCCGATGTGTCCGCGGACCGCCTCCGCCGGTTTTTTGTCAAGATCGACAAAGGCTATCAGGTCTCAAAGCGGGTTCGCGATCTGTGTGTTTTTGCCCGGCAGAACCTGTGTGTAGATCCGCCGTTTTCTCATCTGGATCTGGTTAGCTGCCGCAATGTCTTGATCTACCTGGACCGGGAGCTGCAAAACCGGATTATTCCCGCTTTTCACTATGCGCTCCGCCCGGGCGGGTTCTTGGTTCTCGGCAGTTCGGAAACTATCCGCGAATTCGACGATCTGTTTGGACTCTTTGACCGGAAGAATAGAGTCTACGTCAAACAGGGATCCCAAGTCTTAGGCCGCTTCGATGTAAACCGCCAAGTGCTGTTTCCACGGGCGGAGAAAAATATCGTAGCGGCACCGCGAAGAAGTCATGGCGTTTGGAACGACATGGACTTGCAGCGAGCCGCGGACCGGGCAATCGTGGCGCGGCACGCACCGGCGGGCGTAGTCATCAACGAGAGCCTGGATATTTTGCAGTCGAGGGGTCATACGGCTCCTTATCTGGAAATGACCCCGGGAGCGACTCGCCTTCAGCTTATGAAAATGCTGCGGCAAGACCTCACGGGACAGGTCCATACTTCCGTTCGCACCGCTATTGAAACGGGTATTCCGGTGCAGGCGACGGCCACAATCGAAAGCGATGGAACCACTGTAAACGTAGCAATTGAAGTGCTTCCGCTCAACGGTTCCTCGCCCAATCCGCGCTATTATCTGCTGCTATTCTCACCAACCGGCCCTCGAAAAGATCTGGTTGTGAATGACCACAAGCAAAAAAGAGAATTCCCGGCCAAAGAGCGGGACCGCACGCTTGCTCAAGCTCAAAGCGACTTGCTGGCGAATCAGCTCTACGCTCAATCTCTTATTGAAGAGCGGGACGCCACAAACCAAGAGTTGATTTCCGCCAATGAAGAAATCCAATCCGCGAATGAAGAACTGCAGAGTGCAAACGAAGAATTAGAGACAACAAAAGAAGAGCTGCAGAGCGCGAATGAAGAACTGCAGACTGTAAACGAAGAGCTGCAGCAGCGCAATAATGTGCTCACGCAGACCAGCAATGATCTCGCGAACCTGCTGAACAGCGTCAACATTCCGGTGCTGATGTTGAACAACCAATTGCAGATCCGGCAGTTCACTCCCCTGGCAGAGCGATTGATGAATATACGAGCGTCGGATATTGGCCGTCCAATCCGGGAGATTCGTCTCAATCTGAGCATGGAGGATCTTGAACCAACCCTGCAAGACGTTCTGGACACGCTGGGTACACGCGAGATGGAAGTGCAAGACCGTGAAGGGCACTGGCGGCTCATGCGCGTCCGGCCATACCGGACGACGGACAACAAGATCGAGGGCGTGGTTCTGATTCTAGTTGACATCGACGAACTCCGCCGCATCCAACTTAGCCTGCGGGATGCACGAGATTTCTCGCAAGCGGTCATCGAAGGATCGCAGATACCCCTGGTCGTTTTGACCATGGAATTGCGGATTCGCACAGTGAACGCGGCATTCCGGTCGCTGGCCGGCTTAGCGGCTCATGACCTGGAATCGCGCTCTTTTCCGGACCTCATGAGTCTCCTCTGGCAGATGGACGCCTTGCGGCCTCAACTAGAGATCTTGCGCAATGGAGAAGCGGGTACGAACAGCTTCGAAACACAGCATGAAGTCCGGTTGCAAGGGGAACGCCGCATTTTTCGCATTTGGGGCCGGAGTCTTCAAACTGATAACGAACGCGTGCTGCTGGTGACCACGGAGGACATTAGCCGTCAAGCCAACGCCGAGCGTTTACTAGAACAACTGAACCAGAAACTGGAAGGGCAAATCCATTCCACGGAGGAATCGCTCAGCCGCACGCAGTCGGAACTGCGCGCCCTGGCGGCTAGCCTTTTCACTTCTCAAGAGGAAGAACGGCGGCGTGTAGCGCGCGAGCTGCATGACGACATTACGCAGCGGCTCGCCGTCCTGGAGATCGACCTGGAGCAATTTAAGCAACAGCCTCCGACGGATATAGACGCGATTCGCCATATCGTGGAAGGCTTACGTCAGAAAACAGCACAGCTTTCCGAAGAAGTTCGCGGCATCTCGCATCGCCTTCATCCTTCGGTGCTGGATGACATCGGCCTGGCAACGGCTCTGAGAATCCTTGTGGAAGAATTCGGAGAACGGGAAAACATGCCGGCCACGTTCATGCGGCGTAATGTTCCAGAAGCGATATCTCCGACGACAGCCGGAGTTTTCTACCGCATCACACAGGAGGCTTTGCGCAACGTTGCCAAACATGCTGGAAGAACGCACGTCAAAGTATCGTTAGAACGGATGGAACAGACTCTCCGTTTGCAGATCGCGGACTCCGGCGAGGGTTTTGATCCGCAAGAGGAACGGAGCGGGCTCGGGTTGATCAGCATGGCGGAACGGGCTCGTACCATCCAGGGCGGATTTTCCATCCGATCCGCGCTTGGGGCCGGTACAACGGTCACGGTTGATGTTCCTTTTGGGGCAGAATAGCAGGATCCATGTCAAACGAACGGCCGCGCATACTTGTGGCGGATGATCACGCATTAATCGTGGAGGGCTTGCGGCGCGTGCTGGAGCCCGCTTTCGACATTGTGGGAGTCGCGACCAATGGACGCGATCTGGTGGCGCAGGCGGAACAGCTAAAACCGGACATTGTGCTTCTGGATATAGGAATGCCGATTCTCAATGGGATGGAAGCCTCGCGACAGATAAAAAAGCTGGTCCCTACCGCCAAGCTGGTGTTTGTGACTCAGAAGTCCGATCGAAGCTACGTTCATATCGCGTTTCGGAATGAGGCTTCCGGCTATATTCTCAAGCAGTCGCTTGCCAGCGAGCTCATTCCGGCGCTGCACGAAGTACTCGCGGGCCGTTTCTACGTCACGCCGCTGGTCAGCAAGGATATTCCCCAAGCGCTTTTGAATCCAAACCGGAATCCTAGCGAACTTTTCGGAAACAGCCTGACGGGCCGGCAGCGCGAGGTTCTTCAACTCGTGGCTGAAGGGAAGACGGGCAAGGAGATCGCTGGGATTTTGAAGATTTCACCGAAAACGGTCGAGTTTCACAAGTCTGGAATTATGGAGGAGCTTGGATTGCGCACCACGGCGGAGTTGACGCGCTACGCTATTGAGCACGGAATTGTGGGTGAGTAAACGAATGGCGGGCGCTGCAGGACTCAACCTGCAATGATGGTGCGCCGGGCAGTAGCGCAGGCTGCCGGAGCGGATAGCCGTGACCACCGGCAGCTTGTTGCGCCGTCTTCAACCTTCCGCGAAAGCCAGCTTCTGTTTCACCTGCCCGTGTAGCTTGAATGCCTGTTCCAGAACGTCCACTGCCTTTTCCAGTCCATTTGTTTCCGCTATCGCTTGCTTCATGCGGCTTGCGTTTTGACGATACTCCGCATTGTTCAGAACCTCGTCAATCAGAGAGCGCAGCCGCGGAGCCGTCATCTCCTTCAATGGCAGAACTCCCCCCGTCTTTGTATAGGCAATCCTGGCCGCCACGCCAGGCTGATCATTGGTGACGGGGATCGCCACCATCGGAACTCCCTGCGTCAGAGATTCGAGCGTAGTATTCAGACCGGCATGCGTGATGCATAAAGCAGAACGCTTCAGAAGTTCTACCTGTGGCGCGCTCTTCACGACAATTGCGCCGGCCGGGAGGTTCTTGATTTGCCCGGGATCGAGAGCGGGGCCAATGGACAACACCGGTTGCATACCAGGGCGTTCCCCAACCGCCTCTGCAATCGTGCTGAACACCGTTTCAAGGCCATTCTGCAGCGTTCCCATTGAGGCATAAATAAGAGGCTCGCCTGTGAGCCGCTCCCAGGGAAAATTCGACTCGATCCTGCCAGTCCCGTCATGAAATGGGCCTGTGTGGTGGAAATACGGGAGCCAGTGAGAGCTCTTGAAATCGAACTCCTTTGGCGTTTGCGTCAGCCATGCCAGCTTCGAAATAGTAGCGAAAGGATCGGTCCAGTCGATATCCAGTCCGGCTTGCTCGGCATAGGCGCGTCCGACGCTTCTAGCCGGTTCAAGTGACCGCTCAAGTCCCCGCGCTCCTTCGAGGTTTCGGACCAGCGCTTCAGGCGTGGTCTCATGCGGCCAGTCGAAGATGCACAGCGGCGTGTTCCCGGAATAATCGCAATGCATAGCGTTGGAGACGGTGGCGTAGGGCATGCCTAGTTTCATCGGAACAAGCCCAAGCCTAATTTCCACTTCGTCGTGTACCAGGGCGTCCGCCTGAACTTCCCGAAGTGTGCGCGGCAGATTCCTGAATGACGCATCCAGGTTCTCGGCAAGCGAGGCAATGGTGAATTCCAGAGCCGCTTGCCCCTGCAGCTTGCTCAGCTGATTCAACCGTTCCCGCGTCGATCCCGCTGGAAACTCCTTTTCGCAATAAGGAATGAATGGAAGCTTCGCTGCGCGAACTAAAGGCTCGGCGTCAACCACAGATAAAAACACAACATCATGCCCACGGGCTTTCAAGCGGCGCGCAAGCGTAGTCATTGGATTGAGGTGTCCCGGCACCCGAACACCTGTAAATGCAATTCGCAAATGTGATCTCCTCATCGTCGGCGTCGGTAAGAACCGAGTCATACCGGCATGTTTGTGGCTCTACGTTTATGGCCCTTCTTAAGGGAAGACCCGGAATTGTGTGGAATATTCCGATTTCTCGGTCCGTAGCCGAGATGTATCCAAGTGCGGATGGTAGCCGCAAGCGGTCTGGTGACCAGACATGGCTGGGGATGAGGCGCGAAGCTAATGGAGGCGGGTTGCCCTGTGTGTCACAGGAAAAAATGCAAGTACAAACGCTTTAGTGTTCAACTAGTATTGTGCTTTGCTCCACAAATCTCCCGTAGTTGTTGATTTATGGTGGGCGCTACAGGACTCGAACCTGTGACCTTCTGCGTGTGAAGCAGACGCTCTAACCAACTGAGCTAAGCGCCCTTGGCGGAACGCCTCTATCATTCTAAACCAATGCCTTAATCGATGTGCGACTCTGAATCTGATGGCGAATCATTTTCGGGTTTTGTATAGCGACATTGGCGGCGTTCTGGGCACGAATGGGTGGGATTCAGAGCTTCGCCGGGGCGCTTGCCAACGCTTCGATGTTGACTTTGAGGAAATCGACAAACGTCATCACCTCATGTTCGATAGCTACGAACGCGGGTTCCTGCGGCTCGAAGCCTATTTGCAGTACGTTTTTTTTGGAGTGGAACGCGCATTCACTTTGGACGATCTCAGAAGCTATATATACTCGCGTTCGATGCCTTGGCCGGAGAACATTCAGTTGTTTGCCGGGGTGAAAAAAGCCAACCAGTTGAAATTCGGCCTGATCAGTAACGAGGGGCAGGGCATTACCGAGTATCGAGTCGGGAAATTCGGTTTGCGGGAAGTGGCCGACTTCATGGTCATCTCGCATTGCGTCCACATGAGGAAACCGGATCACCAGATTTGGCAGCTTGCGTTGGATCTCGCGCAGGTGACGCCGTCGGAGTGCATTTACGTGGACGACCGGGAAATGTTCGCCCAGGTTGCTTCAGAGCTCGGCTTTACCGCCTTCCAACACGTTTCCTTGGAAAGCACGCGTCAGAAGTTCGTGGATCTCGGTTTGCGTATCGAGTAGAGCAGATCCGCGCCAACTGCCGCGAACCTGCCCAGCTCCGAACTTTACTTCAAATTTTTATTTACTTCAGCCCAATTAATGATGTTCCAAAAGGCGGCGATGTATTCCGGACGCCTGTTCTGATACTTCAGGTAGTACGCGTGCTCCCAAACGTCCAAGCCGAGAATCGGCTTCTTGCCTTCCATGAGCGGGCTGTCCTGATTGGCAGTGGAAAGAATCTCGAACTTGCCGCCGGCGTCCTTGACCAGCCAAGCCCAGCCTGAACCAAAGCGAGTAGTCGCAGCCGTGGTTAATTTTTCCTTAAACGCGTCAAAGCCGCCGAAAGAAGCCGTGATCACATTGGCGATTTCGCCTGTCGGGGCGCCGCCGCCCTGACCGGATAACAACTTCCAGAACAGAGAGTGATTGGCGTGGCCGCCGCCGTTGTTGCGCACTGCAGTCTTGATTGCATCCGGAACCACCGCGAGGTTATTCGCCAGCAGTTCTTCAATCGTCTTGCTTTGCAAGTCAGATGCCGATTCCAAAGCCTTGTTCAGGTTCGTCACGTAAGCCTGATGATGCTTGCCGTGATGTATCTCCATCGTTGCTTTGTCGATAGAGGGTTCTAGTGCATCCGGGGGGTAGGGAAGAGGCGGAAGTGTGAATGCCATGGTTGTCCTGTGTTTTCTCCAGTTATCTTAACGCTATGTAAATCTCGCTCTGTAGATCTCGCTACTTAGACCACTGCCACGCAGAGTCCGCTACTTAGATTTCGCTCTATAGACAGAAGTTCCGGCAACTATGGTTTCTTTTACTTCGAGCGAGGTCGAACTGCTGTCCCACAGGAAGAGAACCACATCGGCCTTTTCGCCCGGAACCAATCCACGCAGCCGGCCGGATACGCGTCCGACCCGCGCCGCGTTGGTCGTAGCCATGGCCAGTACCTCGGTCAATGACAGGCCCGCCATGCGGACCGTATTGGCGATGGCATGATCCATGCGTAGGGCGGACCCAGCCAACCGATCTCCGCCTTGCATGACGACGCTGCCGTTCGCGCGCAGCTGGACCTCCACCTGGCCCAAGTTGTAAAAGCCCGGCGCGCACATCGCAGGCATAACGGCGTCGGTCACCAGCACGGAGCGTTCGACGCCCTTGCCGCGGACGGCCGTCTTTAGGAAGGCACGCGGAATATGGATGCCATCCACAATAAAGCTGGCGGTCAGCCGGTCCTGCGCCAACTGATCCCAAATGTAATTCTGGGTCTTGTGGAGCGTCGCATGCGCCGCATTGCCCAGATGAGTAGACATGGTAGCGCCGGCGTCAACTGCGGCTTGTATCTGCTCACTGGTGGCCTTTGTGTGCCCGATGCTGGCGACCACGCCGCTGCGAATGAGGGACCGAATATATCCAGGCGCTTCCTCCCATTCCGGCGAGATGGTCACCAGACGGATGTCTCCGTCGGCCGCTGCCTGCCAGCGTTCAAATTCTTCGAAGTCGGGAGCGCGAATATGCTCCAGAGGATGCGCACCGCGTGGTCCATCCTCCGGAGAAAGGTGCGGACCCTCGATGTGGAATCCGAACATGGCATGGGCTTCCGGCATCCCGGCGCTCGCAAAGCGGCGTTTCGCGGCGGCCAGATTTCGAATCGCTCCGGTCATGCGCGTTTCGGATCCGGTAATCACAGTCGGGAAGAAACGGGTGACACCGGTAGTGAACATTACTTGAATTGATTGAGCAATTCGATCGTGATCCGAATCCGGATCGTTGTAGTCTACGCCTGCGAAGCCATTCACTTGCAGGTCGATAAATCCGGGCGCAAGGAATTCTTCAACTTCGGGCGGATGAATCAGTTCATCAACCGCAGTAAAACTTGTCTTCTCGAACTCCACGCGCAGAACGGAGGAATCGCGCGAACTGCGTCCAATTACCGAAGTTCCAGCGTCCGATGCTCCAAACATAATCGTCCATCCTTGTTTTTTTCACAATTTACACACAGAGCGCTCCTGGTAAGCGTCATGGAATGCGGTAGATCAAACGTGTTGAAAAGCGTCTATAGCGGATTCCATAACGCTGGCGCGCCGATCAAATCTGAGGTACAACTTTATAAGATCCGGCGCGAGTGCTTGATCGGCAGGTAATCTCGGGGGAGGTGGCTGTCGGCTGGGTGCTCGCGTCCGGGCTGTTCGAGATCTATCTTGGGCATTCCTAAGATCGACCGTTCGTAAGGATTGAGCCGGTCGCAAAGCGATAGGCTCAACACGCGGGGCATAAATCAGTTTCGCCGGCGATCCGCTGACTGGCCCGAAATGGTTTGTGCCCCGTTGGTCATTGAGCGGTCTGGGAAAGCGCTTACGCCCCGACCGGCTCGTGCACGGCTGATACCGGTGTCAGCCATTTGAATTCATCTTGCGCGATGCCGTCTACAATTTCGAAGAAGCGGCGTTGGATCTGCTCAGTGACCGGTCCGCGGCGCCCGGCACCGACCTTAATGCGATCTACCGAGCGAATGGGCGTAACCTCTACGGCCGTCCCGGTAAAGAACACTTCGTCAGCAATGTAGAGCAGTTCACGGGGAATAATCGTTTCCGCGACGGGAATACCCAACTGGCCGGCGATCTTCACAATCGTGTCTCGCGTGATGCCAGGCAATACCGAAGCGCCCAGCGGCGGAGTCAGGAGTTTGCCGTCACGCACCACGAATATGTTCTCGCCAGAGCCCTCGCTCACATAGCCTGCATCATCGAGCGCGATACCTTCCGCGTAACCGTTGATAGAGGCTTCCATGCGGATCAACTGCGAATTCATATAATTGGCGCCCGCTTTGGCCAGCGCTGGAAGAGTATTAGGTGAGATCCGGTTCCAGGAGGAGATGCACACGTCCACGCCCTCGCTTAACCCGGCTTCGCCCAGGTAGCGGCCCCAGGGAAAACAAGCCATATATGTGTCGATCGGATTATCGCCCGGCAGCACCCCGACGTCACCGTAGCCCCGCAGAACGATGGGCCTCACGTAACAGGATTTCAGGCCGTTTTCACGAATCAGATCGACCATCGCCGCCGTCAACTGTTCAATGGAGAACGGAACGTCCATGCGGTAGATTTTGGCGGAATCCAGCAGCCGCCGAGCGTGCTCCCGCGCCCGGAAAATCGCGGGACCTTGTTTAGTCTCGTAACAGCGCACGCCTTCGAAGACCGAGCTGCCATAGCTGACTACGTGCGAAAGGACGTGGATCTTCGCATCATCCCATGCAATCAACCGACCATTAAACCAGATCTTCTCTGTAGCCTGTAACATGAGAAAATTATAGCTCGCATTGAATGTCAAGGCCGAGGGTCGGCCGTGCGCACGGTCGCTTTCGGCGCGGCGGCGGACGCGTCCCGGGCAGCCTCGACAGATTCTCGCCAAGCGCGTTCACGGCGCAGGTTGCGGTCTATTTTTGCCGGCACGTAAAAGCGTTTATTGCATTCACGGCAGCGGTACGCGCACATGCCCAGCCAACGCATCAAGCCGTCGCGGATTGCGGGCGTCCGCGACCGGCTTACTTGGGCAGAATGACAGCGCGGACACATGGTTGAGCCGCCTCCCCCCGGCGTTTCACCGAAACGAAATAACGTTACTCATCTTACAACAGTTCGATTGGTTTAAGAGCCGATTTCGCTGGCTCAGTTCTTGTGATAGCGTGAGTCTGTTGATTCGACCTACGCATGGCTAAGAGGCCCGAAATTGGCAACCAAGCGCCCAGGTTTATTCTTCCCGCGCAGGATGGGGTCGCCGTTAGCCTGGACGACTTTCGCGGGAGGTGGGTCGTGCTGTATTTCTACCCCAAGGACAACACGCCCGGCTGTACCATTCAGGCTCGAAACTTCGAGAGAGATTTAGCCAGATACCAGCAGCTAAACGCCGTCGTGGTCGGAATCAGTTTCGATTCGACGGAGAGCCATTCCAGCTTCTGCGCCAAACAGGGACTCACCTTTAAGCTGCTCTCCGATACAGGCAAAAAGGTCGCTGCGCAATACGGATCGCTGCGAAATATTCTCGGTTTCAAGCTGGCGGCACGCAACACCTTTCTGATTGATCCAAACGGAAGAATTGCAAATCTCTGGACGGGCGTAGAGGTGGGCGAGCACAGCGAGACGATTGTTGCGTCGCTTCTGAAGCTAAAAAGTCTGCAAGACTAGAGATATGGAATGGACCCCTGGAGGAACAAGCCAAGACATAGAGGACCGCCGGGACGACAGCGGAGATGGCGGCTCACCGTTCGGTGGATTTGGTTTTGGTCACTTGGGAATCGGCGGCGTCCTCGTGGTCGGACTGCTGAGTTTTGTCTTCCACCAGAATTTCTTTGCCTTATTCTCTGGAGATGGCGCCGCTACCCGGGAAGGGACGCGAAGCCGGTCTGCCCGGAATGCGCAACTGGATCAGCAAGAGCGCCCGGAAGTCGAGTTCATATCGTTCGTACTGGACGACGTGCAGCGGAACTGGGACCGCGTTCTGCCCCAGCAGGCAGGCATTAGCTATCATCACGCACGCCTGGTTTTCTATCGCGATTCCTACCCTTCGGCGTGCGGTAGGGCGCGTGATGCTACTGGACCGTTTTATTGTCCAGTGGACGAAAAGGTGTATCTGGATCTCGGATTTTTTCAGGAGTTAAACACCCGCTTCGGCGCATCGAACGGCGAATTTGCGCAGGCGTATGTGGTGGCTCATGAGATTGGCCATCACGTTCAAAAGGTTTTGGGCATCGCGCCGAAAGTCCATGCGCTGCAGCAGCGGCGCCCGGCGGCCCAGGCCAACGCCTTATCCGTCCGCTTGGAGTTGCAGGCCGATTGTTTGGCGGGCGTCTGGGGACATTCCACGCAACAGCGAAAGATTATTGATGAGGGCGACATAGCGCAGGCGATGAGCGCGGCGGCCGCTGTGGGCGATGACCGTCTGCAAAAGATGGCTACCGGCCATGTCAGTCCGGAGCAGTTTACTCACGGCAGCGCGGCCCAGCGGACCACATGGTTCAAGCGCGGACTTGACTCCGGCCGCGTATCTTCGTGCAATACCTTTGCACGATAGATTTCAGCGGCTACACCGGCGCGTTGGAACTGAGCCGGCGCATATTCTCAAACGCAGCGAGAGCTTCACGCCGGGTCTCTTCATGGTCCAGGACCGGGAGTGGATACGTTTTGCCGAGTTGTATTCCGGCTTGCTCGAGGACCAGAGGCGGAGCCGCCCAGGGTGTGTGAATCCAAGGGGAGGGAAGTCTCGTCAGTTCGGGAACCCAACGCCGGATATAGCCGCCGTCCGGATCGAACTGCTTGCTTTGCAGCACCGGGTTGAAGATTCGGAAGTACGGAGCCGCATCAGCACCACAGCCCGCGCTCCACTGCCAGCCGAGGGTGTTGTTCGCCAGGTCCGCGTCGACAAGCGTGTCCCAAAACCAGTAGGCTCCCTCGTTCCAGTTCATCCTCATCTGTTTAGTGAAAAAGGAGGCTACGACCATTCTGACGCGATTGTGCATCCAGCCGGTAGCCCACAACTCGCGCATTCCCGCATCTACGAACGGAAAGCCGGTTGTTCCACGCTGCCAACTTTTGAGCAGCGAGGCATCAATACGCCACGGAAACGCCGCGAACTCGGCTCGCAGGGGTTCGTTGGGGGTTTGCGGGAAGTGGAACAGCAGATAATGGGCGAATTCGCGCCAGCCCAGTTCCTTTAGATAGCATGCAACTGCGTCCGCGTTTTCGCTACTCCGCCTCCTTCGAAGCGCTTGCCAGACTTTGCGTGGGCTGATTTCGCCGAAGTGCAAGTGTGGAGACAAACGGGACGTGCCGGTTCGGCCCGGACGGTCCCGTTCGGATGAATAGCTGTTCAATCTATTACCCAGGAAATTTTGCAATTCAGCGTTTGCTCCGGCCTCTCCCGGATTCCAGACTGCCTTAAAACCGCCGGCCCAGTCGATCCGCGGCTCCAAATGCAAACGAGCGAGAGCAATCGACTCCGGCCAGATCGAGGGTATGGGAAGGTGCTCAGGGGCCTCCTGCGGCGCTACAGGCTCGGGCTGGCCGAGGCATGTTTTCCAATATGCTGAAAAAACCTGAAATGGCCGTTGTGCGCTCTTGCTGCGTATGGTCCAGGGCTCAAACAAGAGGCTGGCATTGAAAGTCCCAACCGAGATGTCTTGATCGAGCAGGGACTTTTTGAGTGCCGTGTCACGGGCGATCACGGCAGGTTCATAACGACGGTTCCAGAAGACCGCCTTCGCACCCGTTTCAGAGATGAGTTGTTCCAGGGTTTGCAGACTCGGCCCGCTTCGGAGGATCAGTCGGGATCCTAGGGACGCGAGCCGCTCACCTAGGCTGTGCAGAGATTGGTGCAGCCACCAGCGTGATGGCGCGCCTGGGGGCCACGGATCTTCTGCCTCCGGATCCCAAATGAACACCGGGATGACAGGCGATGGCTTTCCACAAGCCGCGAGCAAGGCAGGGTTGTCATCTAACCGCAGATCCAGACGGAACCACAGCAACAATGGTGTCGTACTCGAGTCTGTTTCCATCTATACCGGCGTATCAAAAATTGCAAATTCCGACAGGGCGGGGCAGGCGGCTGCATCCGTGATGCGTAGACGAACGCGTTTGGTGGTAATCCGTTTGG